>WFMY01000117.1 GCA_015488855.1 Helicobacteraceae bacterium | reverse complement strand
GTTCATCATTCTCATTAACTTTCTCTATACCTAAAAGTATATTTACATCTAAAACAGTTGCAATGTTACCACCCAATACACTTAACCCCCGAACCTCTTTTGGTCGAAGAGGAAGTGGCATAATATCAGGCACTCTAAAAATTTGATTGATATCTTGCGTTGATATTCCAAAACTCTCAGAGTTATTTTTAATAATTAAAATCTCTTGGATTTGCATTATCTATCCCTATCTGTTTGCATCAACCTTGTTGAAGTTCATCTGCCATCACTGCTAACTCTTCTACACCTTCACCTATATGAGCTACTGTCTCTATAATAAGCTCGCTTGCTTTACGAGATTCCATCGCATTTCTTGCACTAAGTTCTATTGCTTTTTGAATCTCATTAACACCAATATTTACTTGATTCATACCCTCTAAGTTTTGATCATTGACAGTTTTAAGTCCAGTGTAGCGGTCAAGTAGATCGACAAGCATATCTGTGATTTTTGTAATATCATTGATGAGTGTATCTATGTTTGAGCGTTCGCCCCCTTGAGAATCAAGAAGATTTGTCCAGTCTGTTTTTACTGTATCTATCTCTGAGTTCATTGACTCAACAATATCATTGATTTTCTCAGTATTACTCTCAGAATCTTTTGCAAGATTGCGGATATCTGCGGAAACAACGGCAAAACCTTTTCCAAAGTCACCAGCACGAGCTGCTTCTATAGAACCAGAGATTGCGAGCATATTAAGTTGCACAATAGAGTTAGAGATATTGCCTACTGTTTTATCTACACTTTTTGTTTCTTTAACTATAACATTGAGTTCAGTTGCAGCTAAATTTCCTTTAGAGATAGAATCTCCAAAAGCTTCACGAATCTCTGTTACACTTGCTTTAACTACATTGAAAGAGACTTTTAAAATGTCAAAGTTTCTCCGTGCTATCTCTATGAGCTTATCTATATCTTTTGCTGCTACTATCCCAGCATCTATAAGTTCTTTATTTGTAAGTGCACTTTGGTTTGTTGTATGTGAAGAGGATTCTATCTGATTGAGGGCATTGGTCACATCCTCTAAAGCTGTTTGGATATCTTCCATACTTCCACCAATAGTATCTGCTGAAAGTGCTATATCTTCAGCTGATTTCATAGTATCTGTTGAAAACTTTAACTCCTCTGCAAGAGAAGAAAGGTCTTTGATGTCATCCTCAGTTTGAGCAAGAGCATCTGACTGAATCTCTATACCATTGAGTGTTTTTTCTACTGAAGTAGCTATGGAAGCAGAGGCATCTGCTATGTCCTGACTTCCATCATTGATCTTAGCGACAATATCTCCAAGATTTTGTGTATAGGTATTGACACTTCGTGCTGCTTCAACAGAATAAACAGCTATCTTAGTAAGCTCCTCCATCTTCGCACTCAGAGCATTCCCTTTTGTACCATTTTCAGAAATGATGCCTGTAGTATCGCCAATGGAGTTTATGATATCATCTATGGAGGATTGGATCTTTGTTACAAGTTCTGAGATAAATTCTGCATTTTTTTCACTCTCACCTGCTAATGCACGAGTCTCATCAGCAACAACTGCAAAACCTTTACCATGCTCTTTGGCTCGAGATGCTTCAATAGCTGCATTTAAAGCGAGTAAGTTTGTCTGATCTGCAATCTTTGCGATGAAACCAACAGCATCACCAATATTTTGAGATGATACTTTTAACTCTTCACTTTTTGTAGCTGAATCTTTTGCAACGACAACTGCCTTATCCATACGAACAACAGACTCATTGATCTTGTCAACAGAAGCCATGATGCTATCACCTGTTGAGAGCGTTGATGATATTACTGTCGTAATACTTGAGTTCATCCGTGTAATATTTGAATTTATACTTTTTACATTTGCAAGGGCTTGTTCACTTGCACCCGAATTTTCCTCCGCAGCAGTAGCGATTTGCTCCATTGAAGATTTAAGCTCTTCGATGGCACTTACACTCTCTTGTGCGTTATCAAGGATCGTCATCGCAACACCTGCGATACTCTCAGAGATCTGTTGTTGTTTTGCTAAAGTTCTTTGTTTTCTTTTATCTACTCCTGAAGCTGCAGATGAACTCAATGATGGGGTATTTTTTTTCACTAATGCCATAATATTTTTCCTTTTTAATCTAGCGTAGCGTAAAGTGCTTCGGCTTTTTTAATATCTTCACGAGAAGGTTTCACTCTGATGCTTACATACTTGATAGCTCCACTTTTGTCGATCGAACGGAGAACCGTTGCATGAACCCAATAATATCCACCACCCTTACGAGCATTTTTTACATACCCTGTCCAAAAGCCTTTGTCCTGAACATCATCCCATAAGGACTTAAAAGCAGCACGGGGCATATCTGGATGACGAACTACATTATGTGGTTGACCTATCAACTCATCAGGTGTTACATTAGCAACTTTTAAAAAAGAGTCACTTGCATACTGCACTATACCCTTTTCATCGGTCTCACTTAAAAGATATAAATCATCATATAAAACTTCACCATCATCTAAAAAAGTTAGACCTTCTGTACTTACGCCATTTTCATTTTTTGACATACTAAACCTCCGTAAAAACATTAATTGCATAAGCTTACAATGCTAATACTAAAATAGATATTAAAAGGTGTGTCTAATAAATTATAGGAGAAAGAGATAAGTAATAAAGATTATTTTGTTGTATATTATTTGAAGAAGATTAGCTCTCAGTTAAAGAGAGCTAATTAGACTATATAATAAAAAAATTATATATTATCGCGAATTTCTAGTTTTTCAACTAAAGAAAGATAAGCTTCTTTATCTGTTCTTTTAAAGTATTTCATCAAACGACGACGCTGTCCAACTAATTTTAGTAGTCCAAGTCTTGAAGAGTGATCTTTTTTAAATATTTTTAAGTGTTCAGTTAATTCTGAAATCCTTGCAGTTAAAAGTGCAATTTGCACCTCACTTGAACCAGTGTCATTCTCTGAACGACCGTACTTTGCGATAATCTCTAATTTTTTCGCCGAATCTAAAGCCATAATAGCCTCCTGAATGGTATAATAATCTAACAGTTTGAAGAGTTCCAAAAAGTCGAAGTGAAATTATAACTAAATTTTCAAGTTCTTTAGATATAATCGTAAAAATTAATAAACTGACAAGCTCAGTTGTATAAAGTATAAATTATGTTAATAACCAAAGCAAGTGAATATGCAATTCTCTCTCTCATTGTCTTATCTAAAGAAAAAAAACCTATGGGTAGCGAATCTCTTGCTATGCAACTCTCTATCCCTAAAAGTTTTTTGGCAAAGATTCTGCAGTCTCTTGCAAAAGCAAATATTTTAAAATCTTTCAAGGGCATCAATGGTGGTTTTTCCTTAGCAATCACAGCAGACGAGATAAACATGCTAGATGTAATGGCTGCTGTAGAGGGTAAAAGTCCCGCAGTGTTTGAGTGTTCCCCCTCTATGAATGATTGTCCGAGTGACAAAGCATCTTTATGTTCTATTTGGCCTTTTTTACATAAACTACAAGGAAAGATAGACAACTTTCTTGCTGAACTTACTTTAGCAGATATATTAGAGTAAGCATTGGCAAGAAAACTCAGCATAAAACAACAAATCGGTACTACGCTTAACTTCCTTTTAGGACAAAAAGATCTCAGTGTTGTTCTTTTTGTTATGGCAATTTTGGCTATTATCATCGTACCCCTACCTTCTGAGATACTTGACTTTTTACTGACGATCTCTATAGCTATTTCCGTTTTGATTTTACTTATTTCACTTTATGTTCCAAAGCCAACCGACTTAACAACTTTTCCAACCTTGATACTCATCGTTACACTCTTTAGACTTTCACTCAATGTCTCAACAACAAGGATGATTTTAAGCCATGGGAGTGAGGGTCCAGAAGCTGTTAGTTCCATCATCGCTAGTTTTGGAAACTTTGTTGTTGGTGGGAATTTTGTTATAGGTATCATTGTATTTTCCATCTTAGTGCTTATTAACTTTATGGTTATTACCAAAGGTTCTACGAGAGTTGCAGAGGTTGGTGCAAGATTTACCCTTGACTCCATGCCTGGGAAACAAATGGCAGTGGATGCCGACTTAAATGCAGGACTCATAGATGATGCACAAGCAAAAGCCCGTCGTGCAGAGATACTCCAAGATGCAAACTTCTATGGAGCTATGGATGGGTCTTCAAAGTTTGTAAAGGGTGATGCTGTTGCTAGTATAGTGATTACCCTCATCAATATCATAGGTGGATTTCTCATTGGTGTTTTTCAACATGGTATGAGTGTAGCCGACTCTGCTGCTACTTTTACGCTCCTTACTATTGGTGATGGTTTAGTTGGACAGATCCCTGCTCTTATCGTTTCTACTGCTACAGGTATTATGATCACAAGAAGTTCAAGTGATGGAGATAACTTTGCAGAGGGTACAATAAACCAGATGATGGGAAATGCAAAGATCATGATGATAGTTGGTTTTATCATGATACTTTTTGCTCTTGTTCCAGGGCTTCCAACTGCTTCTATGGGTCTAGTTGGCATCCTCTTTTCCTTACTTGGTTGGTCAGTATATAAATACCAAAGAGGTGAATTTACTATTTTAGATGTTGAGAAAATTCTCTCTCCTAAAGCAAAAGCCCAACAAGAAAAAGAAGCAAAACAACGACAACCAGAGAAAACGCAAGAAGAGATTGCTAAAGATGAGGAAGAAGCACTTGAAGACATCCTCAAAGTTGAGATGCTCGAACTTACTCTTGGGTATCAGCTCATCCAACTTGCAGATGCTACAAAAGGTGGCGATCTTCTCGAGCGTATCCGTTCTATGAGAAGAAAGATAGCCTCTGATTTTGGTTTTTTAATGCCACAAGTACGCATACGAGACAACTTACATCTCCAACCACAACAGTATCAAATACTCCTCAAAGGGATAAGCATAGGCGATGGGGAGATAAGACCAGACCAATTTTTAGCAATGGATAGCGGTATGGCAACAGGAGAGATTCAAGGTGAAGCCACAAAAGAGCCTGCTTTTGGTTTAGAAGCTCTTTGGATAGATCCAAAAGACAAAGAGGACGCAATCATAAATGGATATACAGTTGTTGATCCAGCCACAGTTATCTCCACACACATGAGTGAACTTGTGAAGAAAAATGCTGAAGATCTTCTCACGCGTCAAGAGGTACAAGTGCTGATAGATAAGATTAAAAACGACTTCCCTGTCATAGTTGACGATGTACTAAAAGTTGCACCTATTGGTCTCATTCAACGCATCCTAAAATCACTATTGCATGAGAAAATTCCACTTAAAGATATGCTGGGCATTTTAGAAACCATAGCTGATATAGCAGAATTTACCAAAAATGTAGAGTTTATTACTGAACAAGTTCGTGCAAAGCTCTCCCGTACTATCACAAAGATGTATGCAAGCGAGGATGGTATTATCCGTCTTCTAACTTTCGACACTTCAAGTGAACAAATGATGCTTGAAAAGTCTCAAGAGGTTGATGGAGTCAAAAACTTGATGCTCAATGTAGGTGAGATAAACGCTCTCATCCAAGCAGTAAGTACAAAAGCCGCGGAACTCTTGCAAAATGGGATTTCTCCTGTTATCATCATCGTTGACCCAGCCCTTCGTAAAGGTGTATCAGAGATATTTGAAAGATTTTCTCTTGATGTTATCACACTCTCTCATGCTGAGATAGACTCAAGTGCTACATTTGAAGTACTCGGCTCAATCTCAATAGATGCACAACAATCATAATAAAATAAAAGGATATTTTTGAACACAAAAACTATATACCACCTCTCTCACATTGACTTAGATGGCTATTCTTGTCAACTTGTAATGAGTTTTACTCCCTATAATCTCATTAATTTTAATGCTAACTATGGAGCAGAAGTTAAACAGAAACTTGACCTTATCATCGAAAAGATAAAAACAAATTCTCTCAGTGTAGAGATATTGATCACTGATTTAAACCTTACTATGGATGAATCCAGATGGCTTAACAATGAAGTCAACAAACTCAAAGATGCAGGAAGGGAAATCTCTTTAATCCTCCTTGATCACCATGGAAGTGGCGAAGCAAGTGCAAAAAAATACAGCTGGTATTTTCTTGATGTTGAGCGATGTGCTACAAAGATAACTTACGACTATGCAAAAAAATATTTTCAATTGAACGAACCCCAATGGCTTCAATCGATGGTTAATGTTGTCAATGCCGTTGATCTATGGAAGATGGAGGAGGAGAGCAATTTTGAATATGGTAAAGTTTGTATGCGTCTAGTGAATGAAACCAGAGAATTAAACCGTGTTATGTTTGGAGATTATGACAATAACTATAAACTTTCTCTTTTACTTGAAGCTGCTAAATATCTTAACGAAAAAAATGCTCCTATCCTCCTTGATGAAAACATCCATAAACTAAAAAAAGATTTTTTTAAAACAGATGAGGACAATACACTTGACAACTTAGCGACAAAATATATCGTAAAACTTTTAGGTGAACTCAGGACTACACATACTATCTACTATAAAGGATACAAAGGCTTTTTAAGTTATGGAGTGGGCAATACTTCCATAGTAGGTAATGGCTTTTTACTCACCTACCCTGAATATGATTTTATTGTGGATGTAAGTTACAGAGGGACAATGAGCCTTAGAGCAAACAATAAAGTCAGTGTATCTCAAATATCAAAAGAATGGGCTGGTGGTGGTGGACATCCAAACGCAGCTGGTGGAAGAATCATGGGCTTTAAAGAGCAGTATAGATATGACAAAGTTAAAATTCAGATTCAAAGCATCATTGATGAGAAAGAGTCAAGAGCTGGAGAGTTGGAGTATAAAGATGAAAGAATAGATTTACAAAGTTGAGTTAATTCAAGATATAATAACACTCTTACAACTCAAGATACATAGGAAAAGATTT
>WFMY01000116.1 GCA_015488855.1 Helicobacteraceae bacterium | reverse complement strand
CCCCTATCATATACTCAGCTTCTTTTTTTGCTTCTTCTTTCGTATCAAAAGAGCTCTCTTCACCAAAACCACTCTTTAAAAAGCACCTACATACATTTTGTACTTTAACTTTACAACTCATTTGTTTTCCTTTCATAATAAAAATTAATTTATGCTAATTCTCTGGGCTCCATATTTTCTGCGAAAAAATGGGCTCCACGAATTAGAAATTTTCATAATAAAAATTAATTTATGCTAATTCTTTGGGCTCCATATTTTCTGCGAAAAAATGGGCTCCACGAATTAGAAATTTTCATCAGAAGTCAAAAATATCATCCAAATCTTCGCTTCCGTGGTCACTTTGATTCATGGTGAGCATACTCTCAATAGTTTTCGTATTGACAGCGATAGTATCATTCATAAAGTCAACACTAGGTGCTCCTGTATAAAAACTCATCTGTATCCAACTCGACATATCATTAGAAAAAGCTTTACACATTGGTCCTATGGCTTCCGAATTTTCGATGAAAACATCTTGATGCTCTTGCATAACATTTGCTAAAGATGATAAGGCTAAAGAGATAGGATATATCTCAGAATAGGTGGATAGGATTCGACCTAAACGATCAAGATAGGTGTGGATCTCTTCAACCTCTTGGGCTGATATGTCTCCACTCCCTACTATAAGCATCAAAGAACTCAACTTAGATGCATATTCCTCTAAATCTAACTTATCATCTTCATCCATATAGTTAAAAATCTCTAATTTCGTTGATGATTTTTGAAAAGTTGGTACAGAGGTCGGTGTCTTCTCCTCTTCTTTCATTATTGTATTGACTTTTTCTAATTTAAAAGAGAGCTTATTGTCTTTTATTTTGTATTGCACATCACTTTGTGATTTTTTGATAATCAACTCAATCACTTTTACTGACAATACATCAATCTCAACCATAGTGAAATATTGATTTTCTTGTGATTCTTCTATATAAATAAAAGATTTACCAGCTATCTGTAATTGTACCTCTGTTATCGAAAAAATCGTACGAATGACATCACTTACATTATCAAATTTATCTCTAGGATTCAACAAAAAACATTCCCAAAACTCGGCTAAGGTCTCCTCTGATGTTATCATAAACTTTGTAAAACGATTATAGACATTGGAGCTAAACACATTTCTATAATTTTTATTTTTTATCACCTTATGTTCACGCGACTTAATAATGCTAAAGTAATTTGTAATACGATTTACAAATAGATCTGCATTCATAGGCTTAGGGATATAATCCTCCGCACCATTATTTAAGATCAACTTCATCCGATCAGCATCATCAACAGCAGATACTGCAATAATCATAATACTTGAATCTGACTTTTTGATAACTTTTGTCGCCTCAATACCATCAACATTTGGCATCATGATATCCATAAATACAATATCAAAATGCTCTTTAGCACACATATCAATAGCCTCTTGACCATCTGCCGCTTCACTTAATGTGAGCTTCAGATTCTCATCTGATTCTTGAAAATCTTCAAGCATTAACTTTAAAATAAGTCTATTATTTGCATTATCATCAACAACAAGTATCTTCATTGGTTCTCTCCTATAATCTTTTTAAAAGCTCTTCAATACAGCGTTTGTAATCTTTCATACCTTTTGAGCGTTTCTCATCCAAAATGATGGGAGATCCTGACTCAAATTGTTGTGCTAATTTTATATCTACACCTATAGGTGAGAGAAGTTTTTCCTCCCCAAATGATGTTTTTACCTTAGCTAAAGATTCACGATGCTCTACTATGTGAGGATTGTACATAACAGGGAGGATAGAAACATCCGCCAATTCTCGACCCACATCTTTTGCACTCTGATATACGGCACGCATCATCTGCCCCACTGCCACTACACCAAGATGATGCGGTACAAAAGGAACTACAACTGCATCAGCTACCTCAAGCGAATTTTTAAGAATAGCATCAAAGGTAGGAGGTGTATCAATAACACAATAGTCAAAAAAATCCGCTATCTGCTCCCTTTTAAATCTTGACTTTAAAACACCTCGCAAATCTGAATACTCATACACATCAAAAAGTGCTAAGGCTGGAGATAAAGTAAGGTTATCGTGTACACTCGGAATAAAGGTCTCACTTAAAGTTTTCCCTTCAAAGATAGAATGCACTCCGAGTTCTTCACTTGGCTCACAACCAACACCAATAGAGGCATGACCTTGAGTATCTAAATCAAGCAAAAGCACTGAACCTTTTTTAGCAAGTCCACTTGCTATATTGACAGCAGTAGTTGTCTTTGCACTACCACCTTTACGATTGCTAATTACAATTGTTTTCACTCTCTACAAACCCCTTTAATACTAACTCAAATATTTTTACTTTATCCCCAAAAGAGTAGGATGCACTATAGTTCATTTTGTATGCCATGATAAGTTGTAGTACAGCCAAGTGGATATCTTCACACTCATTAAAGTTAAACTCTATCTCTTTAGAAGCTTTTTCTTGAAGATATTCCCTTAGAGTTATCACTTCATCTTCATAAATTACAGCTGAAAATTTTGCTTTTTCTCCATCATATATTATAGCCATTCTATCCCCTTTATTGTGGTAATCTTAGTTCTGAGATTACATTGATTAAAACACCATTTAGATCTAAAACACCACTGATATCTAAAAATTCACTAGAACTCTCATTATCAGCATCCATAATTTGCGAAGCATCTATATGAGCTATATCATCTATCGCATCCACTTTGATAGCAAAAATTTTTTCTTTTGACTCATATATCAGCAACTTTTGTAAGGAGTTGGCAACCTTATCCATTTGCGATATAAAAGAGTCAAGCACACCCAATGTATTTTTATATGTGCTTTGCATCTCAGTTTCAAACAACAGTTTAGCTTCTTGCTTATCGTACCCAAAAACATCAAGAAGTTCTCCACCTTTGATATGCAACTGTTTATGATAATCACTCAATTTCTTCAATAACATAGCTATATCATCGTCATAAGAGGTAAAATTATCTATCCATTTACCTAGTTCACAATGGTGAGGATTCAGAGTTTTTGTAAACTCCACTCCCTCAAGCAGTGAATCTTCGAGTGCATCTAACCAATCAACATGT
>WFMY01000115.1 GCA_015488855.1 Helicobacteraceae bacterium | reverse complement strand
TTTGCAAGTTCATAAGCGATAGGTGCTCCACCCGCTCCACTACCTACTATACAAACATCATACATCATAAGTAGGCCTTTTTTGGGTTTGGTTTTCCACCAACATGGGTTAAAAACTTCCAACCTGCCTCATTTTTATTGCCACCGTAGATGGGGTCACCGAGATACTCTTCCATAGTGTAAGTTAAGATTTTATGGATGTAAGATTCACCCCACTCATGGGAAGAAAAAGAGACGAGAACTCTTTGTCGCTCCTTAGCTTCCAAGGAGGGATAAGCCTTTTCATACATCTCTAAAGCCTCTTCATTAAGCCATGTAGCACCCTCTTTGAGATAAGTTTTTTCATCCTCATCTATGCGAGAATGAGCGAAGATGATGAGCATATATTTGTCTGGATTTGCTTGGGGAAAAAGATCATTTTGCATCTGTTTAATGGTTTGAAGTGTGCCTGTTGCTTCAAAAAACTTCTCCTTTGAAGCAAACCATATCACGGCTGAACTAAGGAGTCCAGCAAGTAAGAAATTTCGTCTATTTTTCATGGTACTAATATTATAGCAATTTAGATTCCCAGTTATCATACCCTTGCGGTACAAACTGAGAATGACAGTTATTGCTTTTCACCAAAAATCAATCTGTCTAAAGAAAGTTTTCCAGAACCCTCAGCTACAAGAACAAGTAAAAAGATGATGTAATAAAGTGGCATTTCAAAACCATTTTGAAGGACAACTAAAGTTCCTGGAGTCTTTACCCCATTAACCCAGGCATCTACTATCTCACTACCAGCTTGGATCATCGCGTATCCATTTTCACCATGAACAGTAGCGATAGCTACAAACATAATGATGATGAGTGGCACAGAGATAACTCTTGTAAAAAGCCCTAGTGTTAACAAGACTACGCCTAACATCTCAGTCGATGCCGCCATGTATGCTTGCACAGTAGGAAATGGAATACCCATAGACTCAAACCACATAGCAGTTGAAGTCATATCCGACCACTTAAGCATAGCTGGTTCATAAAAATTGTAAGCTATGATAAGCCGAACAAATAACAATGCCATTGATTTTACATTTGAAACCAAATCAACAAATTTCTCATAATATATCTTGCACTCCATAATGTATCCTTTTTAGGAAAATGTTCCTTTATTTGAAAAAATTATACATTTTCAGTGTGTAGTTTGTGTGCAGTCTATTTCTACCTCTTTGTAGTAGCACAACTCTTTATGAGTAGGTACTTACTAAGTTAAGTATTATAATTTGTTAGATATACTTACTTCATGATAAAAAGGAGCATAATGAAAAGTAGATTATTGATTCTATTGTTTAGTCTTATCTCCCTTTTAGATGCAGATATCTTGATCACTTACAATTTAGACTATGAAAACTTAAAATTCAAATATAAAGACACAAGTAACTCAAAACTTCAGATCATCTCATCCGATGAAAGAAAAGCTCTTTATACCATTAAGGACAAAGCCTATCTTGTCAGTGTTCACAACAATAAAGCCTCCACGATACTTATCAAGACAAAACCTACACCAAAAATAGAGATTGATCAAAGTAACTTAAACTATAAGATAAGAAAATACAAAAAACAAAAGCTCATAGCAGGCATACTCGGTACTAAATGGATGGTTTATGGCAACGAAGGTGGTCAGGTCTATAGTCAAATTATCTATGTCTCAAAGAATCCTAAAGTTGTAAAAGCTATCAACGCTATGTTTGATGCTCTGTCTAAAACAACAAATGATCCCAATATGAAATTTAACTTTTTTGAGATTGAGAGAGGATATGTGATCATCGAAGCAGAAGGGATGCATCTCAAATATTTTCAAGAACTTATGCTCCCATCAAGTGAATACATCTTACCAAGGTCACCAAAACCAAGTGCCTATTTTAAATAGCGTGCAAACTTTGTGTAGTACTATTGTGCTATACTCCTAAAAAAGGATGAAAATGTTTAAGAAATTTAGTTGCAATATCAAACAATTTGATGCACTTATCCGTTTTGTTGTGGCTACCATCATAACTTTCATCTCCCTCTATACACAAAACTATTTTCTTCTCATACTCAGTGCAATTATCTACTATACAGCGTACACAAGATTTTGCTTTACTTACTCTTTTTTCAAGATCAATGAACGCTTTAGTATAAAAAACTATTACCTCTCTTTCCTACCAAAGCACAATCCTTCTGCAGTTGTCATATTTTCTAATGAGGGTAAAATCGTTTTTAAAAATAAAGCTACTAATGAAAAATTTGACTTTATTGACTCAGCTAACGATCTACATATCCAAAACACTCAAGAGATGATTTCGAGGAACCTTTCTCACACTATAATCCATAAACATAAACAACAAACATACCAAATCGAACTCTTAGGAGTGTCAAAAGAAGATATATTACTTGCTTACTTTACAGATGTAACAGAGATTTTTGAACTTAACGATGCCATAGAAGACACACAAAGAGAAGTTATCTATGCCATGGGGGAGATAGGTGAGACCCGATCAAAAGAGACAGGTAATCATGTAAAAAGAGTCGCAATGTACTCTGAAATCCTTGCAAGACTTCATGGTTTAAGTGAGGAAGAGTCCTCCCTTTTAAAGATGGCATCCCCGATGCATGACATAGGCAAAGTTGGCATTCCTGATGCCATACTTAATGCTCCAAGGAAACTCACTAAAGAGGAGTTCGAGATCATGAAAACTCATGCATCTCTAGGTTATGATATGCTAAAGAGTTCTAGTAAACCCATCCTCCAAGCTGCAGCCGTCGTTGCACATGAGCATCATGAAAAATATGATGGAAGTGGGTACCCCAATGCAACTCGAGGGGAGAAGATTCATATCTATGGTCGTATCACTGCCATCGCAGATGTTTTTGATGCTCTTGGCTCTGAGAGGGTCTATAAAAAGGCATGGGAACTTGAGAAGATTTTAGATCTCTTTGCTCAAGAAAGTGCAAAACATTTTGACCCAAATCTTGTAGAGCTGTTTTTAAATAATTTAGATCAATTTTTACAGATCAGAGATCAATTTAAGGATGTATAGTGAATCACTTTAAAATATTTTGTGAGATAATGCTCTCAAGAGGTGTTGTTCTCAGAGCACTTAAAGTCGCCTTTGTGGTAGGTAGTTTATTGAATCTGATAAATCAAGGAGATGCTCTAATAAACCTTGATTTTGCAAACTTAAATCAAGTGAAATTTTTACTTACATATCTTGTTCCCTACTCTGTAACAACCTATACTGCTGTTGCTTTAAAGCTAGAGTTTATCATTGGTTCAAAGTCAAGCGTAGAAGCAGATCTGATATGTAAAAGTTGTGGAATCACAAAAATCCATATTCATAAAGATGAGCTCATCCCTGAGTGTCCTAACTGCGGTGTAAAAACACACTGGAAACTCACTAAATAATACTAACAAGGATATATATAATGTTTGGAATGATAAAACTAAAAGAAAATGAAATTGTAGTAACAAAAGAATTTTTACAAGACTTAGAACAAAAAGCCAATGAGGTTTACAAGCATAATGATGATGCCTCATTAACAACAGCAAATACTATCTTTACAAATGCACAGAGTGTCAATAGCGCATCAAAAAATAGGCTCACTAGCATAGAAAAAACGCAGTCTATCATAGATGGTTTCATAGGCAAATCTGTCGAAGTAAAAAATACCACTTCACTCTCGCAAGAGACTGCAACTCAAACCCTTACATCTACACAAACAAGCAATGAGTTCATCAATCGTCTCTCAGATACTTTAGAAAAAAACCATGAACTTACCAATGAGTTTCAAACACAACTCTCAGAACTCTATGAAAAGATTAACGATATTAATACCCTTGTTGTCACCATCAAAGATATCGCAGACCAAACAAACCTCCTAGCGCTCAACGCTGCCATAGAAGCAGCTCGTGCAGGTGAACATGGTCGTGGTTTTGCTGTTGTCGCTGATGAAGTTCGTAAACTCGCAGATAGTACCAACAAAGCCGCAGATCAAGTACAAGTGGAGATGAGTATAATACGCGGCATCTCTAGTGATGTAACTGAGCGTCAAAATGGTATGATAGAGGGTATACAAGAGAGTGTAGAGATCGCCTCACAAACGGTAAGTATACTCACAGAGTTAGGTGAACATGCCAAAGAGAATATCCAAGAGGTCACAACCACTTTAGAGATTATAGATGCACAACTCCAAGACTCACAAGTGATTCATGATGATATGTGTGTCCTTGTTGATGACACAAAAAATGCTATAGATGGCTCACAAAAAAATATAGACTTAGCCAAAAATCTCATTAACGCCCTGCAAGACTAAATGAAAGATTTTTCAATGACTTAAGATTTATTTCAACTAGCACTTAACTTCAATGTAGAATCTAAAAAATTTGTAAAATATAAAATAATTGCAAGAAGTAGAAGAAAAACTAAAAGTCTCCTCGAGCAATGCCAATAATCGCATCTGGATTAAAATCTTTTACCTTATCTATGAGCTTATTCATATCACTAGCAAACTCTTTATAACTATAATATTTCATATCCACAACTTCCTTTATTCTATTATAAACCTATTAGGATAAAATTTTATATCAAATCTTAAAGGAATTATATGTATAAGTATCTAATCACTGCTATCATCATCGCACTTTTTGCAGGATGTTCTGCACCGAGACCAAAAACAGCTCCCTCTTGGTACACTACAGTACCAAAAGATTTTAACTTTATCTATGCTACTGCGTCAAGCAGTGATGATTTAAAAGCTAAAAAACAAGCTGTCGCAAAACTACGAAGTCAGATCAACGAAGAACTAGACAATGCTTTTGTCAAAAAAACCACAAAATTGGTTATAGAATCAAGTCAAGATATTACACCTATCCTTAAAGCTAATGAATATGTTGCAAATACTCTTTCAATGAGAGCAGTTATCATTGCTAAAAAGGCACTTTTTCAAGGGGAACATTTAGTTTTAGTCAAACTCTCAAGAAAAACCCTCTTTAATGCACTAAGCAGAAGGCTTAATAAAAAACTCCCTTTAAACATCAAAGCTTTTAAAAATACCCAAGGTCAAATCGCTATTAAACGCTACATAGTCATATCGGAGCTTATGAAAAACTATGTAAAATTTGCCTCACTTATTCAAGCAAAACAAGTAGCCCTTGCTAGTTATTCTACTTATGATGAGTTTGCATACCTTAGTGAACTCTCAAACGCCTATAAAAAACTCAAAAAAAATATAACCATCTCTGTATTAAGTGATGTCAATTCAAGAGAATTTACACCAGCTGTTAAAAATGCATTTCGAGCTAATGGTTTATTGCTAAGTTCTCAGGCAAATTCTAAGGACGCTGTTAAACTACTCATCACATCAAAAACAGAGCAAACACAAAACTATAGCTTTAACCAGTCAAAATCTTTAGTAAAGTTTACCACCTACGATATCAATAAAAAGCAAATAGCTTTCAAACAACATACTTTCATAGGTAAATCAAGAAAAAATTTTAAAGAAGCAAAACAGCAATCTGCAATCCATCTAAAAAATAAAATAAGAACAGTGGGTATATTTCACTTTCTTGGATTGAAAAAATAGAAGAAAATAAAAGTTAATAAATATTATTTAAGATTAAATGAGTATAATTACCCTAACTTTTAATTCAAGGAGAATATATGATAAAGTCATTAACAACGATGGCACTAGCTGGTCTAGTAGCTGCAACAATTACAGGATGTGGTGGTGAAGCACCAAAACCAGCTGAGGAACCAGACTTCAGATGTAAACAAGAAAATGTTCTTGCACCAAAATGGACTTGTGTACCTATGGTAGAGGGGGCTTACGCTGGTGTTGGTGTAGCTAGGAAATCAGCTGCTGGTATGGGTCACATGAGAAGAATCGCTCTTGCTAATGGTCGTTCTGACTTAGCTCAGCAAATCAAATCTCAAGTAAAAGACAAAGTTGAAACTTTTACTCGTACTACTGGTGTAGGTGACGCTGAGACTGTTGACACTGTAAATACTGCAGTTTCTAAACAAGTTGCAAAAATTAACTTACAAGGTTCAAAAGGTGTTGATGTTTGGACTGCTCCTTCAGGAGATCTCTATATGTTAGTTACAGTTCCTGAAGCTACTGTAAATGGTGCTGTTAAAGACGCTGTAAAAACTAGCTTTAAAAACGACAAAGCACTTTGGCAACAATTTCAGTCAAAACAAGCTATGGATGGACTTGAAAAAGAATTTCCTACTGACTAATGAGAGTATATTTAGCGCTTAGCATATTCTCTATCTTTTTACTTGCTGGGTGTGGGCAACCACAACCAAGCAAAGTAAAATGTGTCAATCGCTCGTGGCAGATGAATCCAAATGCAAATGGTAACATTGGTGCAGTTGGTAGTTCTATGCGAACCTATAGTGGTGCTAACAACGATCAAAGAAAGCTTGCTATCACTCGTGCTTTAGATGAGCTTTCACTCCAACAAGGGGTAAAGGTTGAACTTAGTATCGATAAAAGAGACACAGTAGTGAACGATAAGGCTACTACTTCTATGGATACAAAAGCAAACTATAAAGCAAACAATAAAGTCACAGCCCATATCGAAGATGCTTGTAAAGATAACTCTTCTGGTGAATTTTTTGTATGGATGCTGCTCGATAAATAAAATTTTCTGAGTAAGCGTACCTCACTCCTATCCTCTTGGGTGGGAATACCACTCAAAACCACCTTGAAACAAAAACTTATTCTTTTCAAAATTTAGCAGTTAATAACCTCAACTTTTATTGCTTTAAAAGCAGCAGTAAATATCACTTCATCCCTTGCATCTCCAAAAAGTGCATTTATCTTACTTTTTGCATGGTGAAAAGTTACAAAGAGAGTTTTTGGTTGCACTTTATTTGTGAGTTTTACAATGAGTGGTGTGGTTTGTCCAAACTTACTTTTGAGGATAACTTGCTCACTTGTAAAGTCTGCAGCATCCTCCTCATTGACTAACAAGATATCCTCATCATATCTTTTATTGAGCGATGGACTCCTCGAAGTTTGTGCTGCATTGTTGTATTGTGCGAGTGTGCGTCCTGTTGTGAGATGATAGCCAATTAATTTTTTAGCTTGTATCTCTTCTACCATTCCGCGGAGTTTGTATTGGTTGTATTTGAAGCGACCTAGCCCATCATTTGTACGAAAGTCTAGTTGATGGAGTATTGGGGTGTCTTCAGTATGTACAGGCCATTGCAGACCTCGTTTTCTATGTTTTTTGAGTCTATGATAGTCTGCCCCGCTAAAGCGTCTGTAAGCTACTTGTTGCACCTCACGCCAAATCTCTTCACTACTGTCATAATCATAATCCCCACCCATCTTGTTATCTAAGAGTTGAAGCACTTCCCAGTCATCAGGCAGGTCTGATTTGACCAGAGGTTGTGAGAGATGCAAACGACGCATAGCATTGATATAGACCCCCGTTTTTTCATACGCAGATTTTACACCCACAACGATGTCAGCTTTATTGGCGATATCTGTCATGAAAAGCTCTTGAACGAAGATCATATCAAGCTTCTCAAACGCCTTATCTATCTTGTTGAGATTTGGATGGATATGTGTCAAATCTTCACCTATGTTAAGCACTACCTTGACTCTATCTTGCAGCATCTCATCTACAAGTTGTGGTGTCATAAGTCCCACCTCTTTTGGTGCTTGATAATCAGGGGCATAGTAGGGAAGCATCCCCATATCACAAGTCCCTTGCACATTATTTTGCCCACGAAGAGGCATGAGACCTGCGCCACTTTTGCCGATATTTCCTGTCATTAATGCTAAATGCACCATCGCCATCACAGCATAACTTCCATCAAGATGCTCTGTGATCCCAAGCCCCCAAAATATCATCGACTTTTTGAGCGCATACTCTCGTGCCACCTTTCTTATCATCTTAGAGAGATACTCATAACCCTCTATCTCATTGTAAAAATCAGGATTTGCATAAGGGTCATTTATGATTTTTTCTTTAAAAGCATCAAAGTCTTTTGTACGATTTTCTAAAAAATCCTCATCATAAAGCTCTTCATCTATGA
>WFMY01000114.1 GCA_015488855.1 Helicobacteraceae bacterium | reverse complement strand
TACTTATCTCCCACTACACTGTCTATCACCCAAGCAAAAAGACCAAGTGTCATGTAGATTGTAGATGCTCTCCAATACCATACAGTAACATCAGTGATAGGTCTTCTTCTTCGGTTAAATTTAATCCAAACAGTGGTTGAAAATGCCCAAAAGAAAAGCCCTATCCAAATTTTTGTCAGGATAGCATACTCTACAAAAAAGAGATTAGCTAGCGCCCATAACATCAATCCCGAGGAGATAAGAAGAACAACTCTTTTTTTACAAAACTGTTTAAAACGAGGAGCTACATAAAACATCGGAAGCACTTGAAAAGCTACACCGATAATGAGGATTCCTGCAAAACCAAAGATTGCCCATACACTATGTATGTTTGCCAAGATAGTGTGCATCGAAGAGAAGCTACCAGTTGCATACGCACTTAGGAGTATTGCCCCTAGTATTACAGATATTAAAGCGAAACTGATGCTCACCGCTATCGCTTTTACTGTAGAAGAAAAGTTATCTACACTACGAAGTGCAAATATCATAGGAAGCAACAGTGTTAAAAATCCTATACTAAGACCAATCACACCCAAGGCACTCATAGTATGTTTTGAGAAGTACAAACCAAAGAGCATAAAAATCAAACCAATAACCAGTAAAGTGTATGAAAACAAAGCTACAAACTTGACTTTATAGATCTTAATACCTGCTAAAACGGGTAGCATCTGTGTCATAGCACCCAGCATTGTAAAACCTAAAAACCCTATGGTAACAGCATGGGTAATAGCTATAGTCTCAGGAGCAAAGCGACTCATAAGAGAGCTTGGATCACTGATAAATATCAAAAAACCTGCAAAAATTGCAAAGAGTGGAGCTGTAAGAAAAAATCGTAATGGTGCCGATATTGGTGGAGCTTGGTCTGCTCTAAGCCCTGCTAAGTTCATAAATCTTTACTCAACAATCATAGAGTCCATCATAGCTATAATTCTATCTGAGTCTGCACTGAGATGTTGTTGTGCCATGGTATAGAGCATCTGTTCTTCTTTCATGTTGTGCTGTTGTAGTAAAATCATCAGTGTTTCACTTAGACCAAAAAACTTATCTTTATCGCCAGATTCAAGAGAGTCCATTAACTGTTTCATAAGAGCTCTCATCTGCATATGCTCCTGACGCATCATAGCTGTTGGACCTTCTGTCATCCCTGTTTTTTGCTCAAACTCTGCAAACATTACACGCTCTTCCATCTGAAAATGGTGTTCACTTGCTTCGACAAACTCTTGCGTTATTGACTTTGCATCTTTAAGAGAGTTATTGGCTGCATCTTCCATCGAAGCAAAAATCTCATCACAGCGTCTATGGTCATTCGTTAAATATTCTTTTATTGTCTTCATTACATACTACCTTCTAAAAATTATATGCCATTATAGTCAAAGAAGTTAAATCTTATATTGTCTAATACCTTATTAATCATTTTTTGACTATAATATCTTTTTTAAATTATGATAGGAACCCCATGAAAAACAAAAAATTTATCACACTAGGCTTTATCTCTGTAGGACTTATATTTTCACTTATGTTTACAACAACATTAGCAGCAAAAAAAGAGTCAAGTTATAAGGAAAAAGAAACTTCAAGGCTTCAGGCTTTGGCAAAGTTCACAAAAGTAATCAGTATCGTAGAACAATATGATGTAGATGATATTAGTATTGAAACACTTATAGATAAAGCACTTAAAGGTATGATGCAAAACCTTGATGCACACTCTAATTTTTTAACTCAAAAAGATTATAAAAATCTCAAGGTTCAAACAAGCGGTGAGTTTGGTGGACTTGGTATCACCGTAGGTATCCGTGATGGTGCTCTTACGGTTATCGCTCCTTTGGATGGTACACCTGCAGATAAAGCTGGTCTCAAGGCTGGAGATATTATCTTAAAAATCAATGATAAATCAACGCTCAACATGACAATAGATGAAGCAGTATCTATCATGCGTGGCAAAGTTGGAGACCCTATTAACATCACTATCGTAAGAGAGGGTGAGGCTAAACCACTTGTTATGAATATAGTTCGTGGTATTATAACTATCCAATCTGTTTATGCGAAAACTATTGGCGATGACATCCTTTATATACGGGTTGCTTCTTTTGATAAGAAAGTTGCCAAAGGTGTTATAAAAGCTATAAAAAAATACAAAAGTACAGCTAAAGGTATCATTTTAGACCTCAGAAACAACCCAGGTGGTTTACTAGACCAAGCTGTTGACTTAGTTGACCTCTTTGTGAGTAAAGGGAAAATTGTATCTCAAAAAGGGCGTAGGAAGAAAGATGATCAGGTCTATAATGCTAGTAAGTCAACAACTATCACAAGCGTTCCCTTAGTAGTGCTTGTCAATGGAGGAAGTGCAAGTGCAAGTGAGATTGTAAGTGGTGCGCTTCAAGACCATAAACGAGCAGTTCTCGTAGGAGAAAAAACTTTTGGAAAAGGAAGTGTTCAAGTTGTCCTTCCTATTACAAAAACTGAGGCTATCAAGCTTACAATTGCAAGATATTATCTTCCAAGTGGAAGAACTATCCAAGCTGTTGGTGTCACTCCTGACATAAAAGTATTGCCTGGAAGTATAAAAACTCATGAAAATGCATTTTCTATCAAAGAAGCCGATTTAAAACAGCACCTTAAAGAGGAACTCAAAAAAGTTGATACTACAAAAGATACAAAAGAACAGAAGAAAAAGAAAAAAGAAGACAAAAATATTATCTCCCCAAAAATGCTTGATAAAGATATTCAACTTAAAGAGGGTGTCGACATTATTAAAGCGCTTATAATCACAAAAGGGAACTAAGATGCAAAAACAAGAATTATTGTATGAGGGTAAAGCAAAAAAGCTTTTTCTCACAGATGATGACAACTTAATTATCTCAGAATTTAAAGATGACTTGACGGCTTTTAATGGTGAAAAGAGATCAAGTGAATCTGGGAAGGGTGCTCTCAATAATAAAATCTCAACTGAACTTTTTAAACTTCTCGAAGCAAATGGCATCCCAACGCACTTCGTAAAGATGATAGATGACAACCACATGCTTCATAAGAAAGTAGATGTTATCCTCATAGAAGTGATTGTTCGCAATATTGCAACTGGTTCATTGACTCGTAATCTCGGCATTGAAGATGGGAAGGTACTTCCATTTACTCTTGTTGAATTTGACTACAAAAATGATGACTTGGGTGACCCTAAGCTCAATGACCAACATGCTCTTATTTTAGAGTTGGTAGAGCATCAAGATGAGCTAGACAAGCTTCGCAGAATGGCAAGACAAGTCAATGACATTTTAAAACCTTACTTTGCACAAAAAGGTCTCAATCTTGTTGACTTTAAATTAGAGTTTGGTAAAGATTCTACAGGTAATATCATTTTAATAGATGAAATCTCTCCTGACAACTGTCGTTTTTGGGATATAGAGAGTGGAGAGAAGATGGATAAAGATAGATTCCGTCAAGGTCTAGGTGGGCTCACAGTAGCTTATGAAGAAGTTTTAAATAGAATTTTAGGAAAATAATAGATGAAAGCAATCGTAAACATATCACTCAAAGCAGGCGTGCTAGACTCTCAAGGAAAAGCTGTGCATCATGCACTTAATTCTTTGAATTTTGATGGAGTAGAAGATGTAAGAGTTGCAAAACAAATCATCTTAAAACTTGATACTGCGGATAAAGCTCAGGCTATGTTAGATGTAACAAAGATGTGTGAAGAACTCTTAGCAAATACTGTTATCGAAGATTATGAGATAGAGTTAGTCTAATGCAAAAACCAAATATAAAGGTCACTATACTTCAGTTTCCTGGAACTAACTGTGAGTATGACACACAACACGCATTTGAAGAGTTAGGTGCTACAACTGAAATCATCTGGCATAAATCCGAATCTCTACCAAAAGACACAAATCTCCTAGTAATTGCTGGTGGATTCTCTTACGGTGATTATCTCAGAAGTGGTGCTATTGCAAAATTTGCTCCAGTTATGAAAGCTGTAACGCACTATGCAAGTGAAGGTGGAAAAGTTCTTGGTATCTGTAATGGTTTTCAGGTTTTAACTGAAGCTGGCTTACTTCCAGGTGCACTTAAAAGAAATGAATCACTTCATTTTATATCAAAACATCATCATCTCAGAGTAGTCAATAATGACAATGTTTTTTTAGAAAAACTAGCAAATGACTCTGTCATTCACATCCCCATAGCGCATCACGATGGCAACTACTTCATAGATCAAAAGGGACTCAAAGAACTAAAAAATAACAATCAAATTCTTTTAAAATATACAGATAAAAATGGTGAGATTCAAAATCCTAATGGAAGCGTAGAGTCTATCGCAGGTGTATGCAACAAAGAGAAAAATATTTTTGGTCTCATGCCACATCCAGAGAGAGCGATGGAAACACTGCTTGGGAGTAATGATGGAGTCAAAATGCTTCAAGGATTTATGGAAGCGTAATGAAAATTCTTCTTAGTTTCTTTTTCTTTTCATTTATACTCTTAGCACAAAATAATACTACCTCCCAAACAGGCTTTAACTCCTATCTTGGTGATAACAACGAGACAAATAAAACTATCAACCCTGTAGCTAATGTAAAAATACTATACATGCACTATCAAGATGTGCCTAAACGAATCATCAAAGGAGAGATATTTAGTGTAACGCTACGCGTTCTTTCCACAGAAAGTGACTTTTATGAACTCAACTATATTTTTGAAAATGCTCGTGGTGTTAAAATTTTAAATGAGATACCATTTCGACAAGAAAAAGGGAAGTTTTACTATGATACTTTTCATTTTTTAGCACAATCAACTGGAGCTAGATTACCAGATTTTAAAGCATACATTGTCAGTTTTGATGGAACAGAGCATCGTCCTACTACTTTAAAGGGAAAAAATATAAATGTTGTTGCACTCAACCCTCGTAAAAACTTTTCAAATATAATTGCAGACTCTTTTGAGCTTGAAGAATACAAAACAACAAGTTATGATTCCAACCACAATATAGTAGTTTTTGTTGCAACTGCACATAACTCAGACATCTCTGCTTTTCATCTACAAAATGTTTTTAAACAAGGAGTTGAATCTCTTACAAATGATATCGAAGAATCAAGAATCATCTATTTTATTATCATCCAAAAAGAGATAGAAAATTTTAAATTTTCCTACTTTAATCTACTCGACAACAAGTTTCAAACAATAAAGATTCCTATTGTTGTCAATGATGATAGTGTTACAACTCAAACTGATCTCAAACCAAAAGATCAATCTCGAGAAAAATTAAAGATGCTTGTAGCTATTGCAGTTGCACTTATTCTCTTGATGATTATTGTTTGGAGTAGAAAGTATATCTATACATTTTTACTCATCCTCCCAATAGCTTATGCAATCTACACCTATACACCCTCAACAGAAGTTTGTATCAGACCAGACACAAACATCTATCTGCTGCCTGTAAAAAATGGAACAATATTTCAAACGACACAAGGTGTCACCTACCTTATGAAAGAGGGTAGCATCAAAAACTATACGAAAGTCAAACTTCAAGACAACAAAATAGGATGGATAAAACATGAAAATCTTTGCTCATATTAGTTGGTTTATAGCGACTCTATTTATCTTTCTAGGACTTACTTTGTCTATCTTTATCTTTCATTTAGTTCCAGAGCCTTATGGACCAAAAATCTCTTCTTGGTTTATACGACTTAGTCTTTTTTTATCTACAAAAGTTGAGGGCAAAGAGCATCCACAAACACAGATGTTACTCATGAATCATCAAAGTGACCTTGATATTATTGTTATGGAGACTATGTCGAAAAAAAATCTTGCTTGGGTAGCAAAAAAAGAACTTTTTGATATACCTTTTTTTGGACTTTCTCTGAAATTACCTCAGGATATTCCTGTTGCAAGAGAGAGTAAAACCTCCCTCATCACTCTCTTAAAAGATGTAAAGCATAGGCTCTCTTTAGGTAAAACTATCACAATATTTCCAGAGGGTACTCGCTCCACTAAAGGTAAGATGCTCCCCTTCAAATCTGGTGCAAAAATCATTGCTGACAAGTACCAACTTAGAGTACAGCCCGTAGTGCTTATGCAAACAGCCAAATACTACAATATAAAAAAATTCTACTATAAACCAGGACGCATAAAAATTATCTTCCTTGAGTCTTTTATAGCTGATAAAAAAAATCCTGAGTGGCTCAAGGAACTCAGAATAAAAATGCAAAAGGTATATGACGATGAGCTTATCAACAATCCTAGCCATAGGTAGTGGTGGATTCGTAGGGGCAGTGCTTCGTGCCTACCTGAACGGTCTTATCTCACACAAAGTTCCTCATGAACTTCCTTTTGG
>WFMY01000113.1 GCA_015488855.1 Helicobacteraceae bacterium | reverse complement strand
CTTAAATCACTTTGAGCCATATCAAAAAAGTTATCATAATTGTTTAGAGATATTTGAAAATTATTATTATTTTTATATCCATTCTGTAAAATAGTTATAGCACTATCTACAGTAGCATCTTCAAAGACTTTTACAGCATTAAAATCAACTATACTTTTTATAGTAGTTGTCATTAAAATCATCTCTCTTAGATTTTGACCATATTTAGCTCTAAAGAATTTATTGGAACATATAAAACCATTCATTCCACCAGTTTTTAAAATATTTTGAGCTAACTCATAAAAATATACAAATAAATCAGCAGTACCAGTATAAACACTATAAATCTCTTTTAATTCAGGCTTTAACTCTTTTATACTCTCTTGTCTTACATACGGCGGATTCCCAACAACACAATCAAACCCACCATCTGCCATAATCTCAGGAAACAACTCACTCCAGTCACTTAAAAGTGAATTTGCACATTTAACATTATCCATAAGATTTGAAAGCGGTCTATCTCTTTTAGCAGTTTGCAACCATAAAGAAAGTTTCGCTATTCCGACACTTGCATCATTTATATCAACACCAAAAAGATTCTTTTCTATGATTTGCTTGTCAATATCATGATAATCAAACAGCCCGGCTTCATACTTGAAAAGTTCGTTTTGAATCCATTTGTGTTCATCTAAAAGGTATCTAAAACTTGCAGTTAAAAACGCACCACTTCCACAAGCAGGATCAACTATCTTTAAACTCTCGAGATACTCTCTGTATTTGTGTAAATCGTCTCTTCTTTTTTCTTTAGCTTTTTTGGTATCTTTTATATCAACAAAAAGTTTTAAAGATTCTCTTTTATCATCGCAAAGTTTTGCTACAGTATTGTTTATGATGTACTGGGTTATAAACTTAGGAGTATAAAACACACCATCTTTTTTTCTGGTATCTACTATCTTATGCTCTTGGAAAAGTGACTCTTTTATCTTTTCTAAGTCATTTAAAGATTGTTCAAATATATGCCCTAAAACTTCTACATCTACATCATCACTAAAATCATAAGCACTTAAATGGGATAAATCATCTTTTAGACAAAAGTCATCTAATACGAGATTTTCTAATTGCTCATCAGGCTTAAATAAATTTCCGTTATATTTAGGAATATTTACTTTTTCATTCCCCACATCTATAAAGTGAAAATACTTTTTATAGTAGTCATAAAGTGGCGTATCATCTCCCCATTCGTGAGAACTCTCATACTGTTTTATCACAGCGTCAATGCTATTTGCAGGAATAAGTCCTCTATCTTCTGCAAATAAAATAAACATAAATCTATCTAAAAGTTTATTTGCGCACTCAAATATATTTTCTTTGGAGAGTTCTTTATTATTTTCCATAAGATTATTTAAAAGTTTTAATCTAAAATTACTATACTCTTTATAAACTTCTTTTGTTATCTCGTCTTGTGATTTTGAGAGTTTTTTAAGTCTTGCTATCTCATTTGTTTCTAGTGAAGATTGATTAAGTAAAGCATATAAAATAGTATAGTTTTCGCCTTTAGTCATATCTAGTGAAAAACAGACATCACTACTATCACTATAAATATCAAGTTGTTTAAAGTTGGAAATTATCACATATCTACAAGTTGGTTTTTCATTCTTGTATCTAAAAGCTTGGGCTATTATATCGCGATTAGATATTTTTTTATCACTACTTTTTAGCTCTATTATTGCTATGGGATTGTTGTTTTCATCATAAACTACACCATCTGCTTTTTTCATATCTGTATCATTTTTTACTTCTCTAATACAGTTTGTCCAATTCAACATTTTTGACAATAAAGTTATAAATTCAGCACCATTTGCATCTTCTGCTATAAATTTATCTTTTGTGATTAGTTTGATAATATCATTATTATTTGGTGTATTAAAAGATTTTATAAAATTTTTAAGTAATGATTTTTGAAACATTTAATAACCTCTGATTGTTTATCCTGCTATTTTATCTAAAACTAGGTTTAAAATTTATTTGTTACACACAACGTTTGTCGTGACTATTTTGGGTAGCATACAATTTACCTTAGCGAGAAAATTATTGGTCACTCTATTTTGTCAGCCTTTTAATAAACTTTGTAACCATTAAGTAATAATATATCGTTAAACTAATACTATATAAATAAAAAATAGGAACCAAGAGTGAAAATTACTCCAAGCGTTGTACTTCAAAACAAAGCTATTCATTATAAACTCACCTTAAAAAAGACAAACAATATAGAATCTATGGAAGTCCTTTCAAGAGCTGACTATTATCATAAAGATATACTTGAATTTGAAATCAAAAATAATGTCATAATGTTTACTTACAGTATGCCTCATGTTGGAGAATTTGTACTTAAGCTCAATTACACCTACAAAGAATCTAGGATTATTGCCTTGTACTGTTTAGATGAGAAAATGATTGCTTTAAAACCCTTAAAGGGTGACTTGCATATGCACTCAACCTATTCAGATGGAAGAACAACGCCTTTTTCTATGGTACTAGCCTCGCTAGACGCAGGTATGGACTTTGTGAGTGTGACTGACCATGATACGTATAAGGGTTCACTTAATGCTATACAAAAAGTAAAGAAAAATGGTATCGATATTTTGACCTTGGCAGGCGAAGAGGTAAGTGTTGGCGGTAAAAAAGATATGTCCATAGCTCAAGGAAATGGACATATCCTATCTATCAATGCGAACAGGTCTATACAAGACCAAAGAAAAGATATAGACAAGTATGAAAAAGAATTAGAAGAAATCTCACAGTCTTTAAAAAATGAAGAGATCGATAAAAGCATTGATACACATCATTATGCGAAAAATATCTGGGTTATTAACAAGATTAAAGAAGCCAATGGTGTTTCAATATTAGCTCATCCTAACTGGATTTATAGGGATGGTAAATATCATCTGCATCAAGCCTTTTATAAAGAGATGTTAAGAAGTTCTCACTTAGATGGTGTGGAAGCATTTGGAGAAGAAAAGGTTAAAGAGTATAATAATATGACGCATTTAACAGCACTTCAAACAATAAACAAGCATAAATACATAGCACCTTTTGGAAACTCAGATGCCCATGATAGTGACCATGAAATAGGCGATAGATTTACCATAGTTTTTGCAAAAGAGAACTCTGCCTCAGGTGCGATTACGGCCATTAAAGAGGGTTTGACCTGTGCGGTGCATAAAAGAGAAAATCATGAACATCAGTTTATAGGCAAGGATGATTTAGCACAGTATGTTTACTTCTTACTTAAGGAGTATTATCCTCGTCATTATACGTTCAAAACTAGGTTGGCAAAACTCTATGTCGATCAATTAATTAATAATGAAAGCTTTGAGCGGAAGATTAATAATGTTAAGAAAAAATTAGAAGAATACACCAATGATTTTTATGGCATTGAAAACTTATAATTTGGATCAAGCATGTTTTTATTAAAATAACTTGCTCTTTCAAACTCGATTACATTTGCCCCAATATGAACAATCTCTGGACATAAAGAAGCTAAGTCTTTAACAAGTTTATACGTTAAATTTGCCTTTTGTTCCATAGTCCTACCTTCCATAATATTTGAAAATACATGAATGAAGTTTTCTTTTTTATCTCCAGTGGAGTACTTATCAAAAATATTTATTCTTACTTTTATATCATTTTTATAAAACAGTTTTGTAGAAATAGCAGATAAATTCACCTGTTGTATAATCTCATCTTGCGAATGTAGTTTTAAAATATCTTTTGAACAATCTATTATAAAATGGGGCATGGTTTCCTCCTTCGTATGAGTTATTGTGGTATAATTTAACGGTTGACTTCAGTGACGCTATGTGTTCACTGAAGTCGCCACCTTAAAATCCACTTAATTTCTTAATAATAATCAATTGTCTTCAAACTAATATATTTTTTAAGCAATTAACTTTTTTTCTGCTTCGGTTGCTCCAATTTTACCACATGCTTTGTTATAAAGTTCTTTGTCATATTTTGTGTTATTTTTGTATAAAGAGTGAGCAATTACAATCAGTTTACGCATTACAGCTATTTGTGCAACTGTGCTATGTTTACCATTCTCTTTTAATCTATCGTAAAACTCTTTCATCTCACTATTGTAATTTATAGAAACCATTGTTGCCATAAACATTACTGCTCGATAAAGACGAGAGCCAGATTTTGAGATTCTTGGCTTTGACTTTACAAATGTTCCTGAGTCTTTTATAACTGGGTCTAAGCCAGTAAGTGAAACTATCTGTTTTTTATTTGCATCTGGATACCTAATGAAAAGAGAAGTAAGTACAATTCCTGCAATTTTACCAACGCCAAGAATTGTAATAATATTTGTATAACCTTGTGCAATCTCATTATCTTCTTGATAGCGTCAAAATATTTCTGTAAATTCATCCTCAGCTATTACACTTGAAGTACATGTAAGACATATTTAAAAGCAAAGAGAAGAAGATAGACTCTGCTATGTATTTTAGCATTTTTTTCTTTTTTTCTTAAGGTATTATAGTAATCAATAAAAATTATTAGGTTGTTTAAAATTCAAATTTATGAGAGTTAATGTTGTGGATGGGGTGGAGGGATTCGAACCCCCGAATACTGGTACCAAAAACCAGTGCCTTACCGCTTGGCGACACCCCAATAAGTATAAGACATAATAGTAAAATTTGGTTG
>WFMY01000112.1 GCA_015488855.1 Helicobacteraceae bacterium | reverse complement strand
GATAAAGCAAACATAGATGGAGCAGAGGGTTTACTCTTGGACTGTGGTGCTTATATGCAGAGCATCATGCTTCTAGCGCGAGAGTATGATCTACATACTTGCCCTCAAGGTTCTACAACTGAGTTTGGAAAGATTATAGCACGAGAACTCGATGTCCCTGACAACCTTGCACTTCTCTATAGTATCGTAATAGGCTATCCTGATGAAGGTGCAAAAATCAATTCCTACCAACCTAAGCGTGTTAATTTAGAAGAAAGCGTCACTTTTATTTGATTGTTTTTCATATCGTAACTTCATGCTTATATTTCCCGTAACCCCACCACTATGGATATATAAAACTTTCTCACTTGTTTGATCAAGTAAGCACTCCCACATTGATGGAGCATACAACAAATCAAACTCAATCCCTGCATCAAGTGTTTTTTTGTAGATCTGATAAAAATTTTCATAAAGTTTTGCAAAATGATACTTCTTTTTTGGCTTTAAAATCACGAGATTTTCTGGCAAGGCATCACATAAAGAGAGCATCTGAGATTTTAAATACTCTTCATCTCCAACACATGGAGTTGTATAGACTCTATAATGAGGTAGATTTTGTGCTAAGAAGAGAGCTGTTGTTCCTGTTCCAGAGGGAGTAGCTAGTGACTTTACCTGAGGCTGTTGCATCTCTATCTCATCAGCTAAAACTCTCAATCCTGCTTTTGCTTCATTTATAGCACCACCTTGGTCTATAACAAAAGAAGTTTTATCAAGGTTGAGTTGTAAAGAGGGTATAAACTCTTTATACAATCTATGTTCAAGCTCTATATGTTGCATACCAAGAGATTTTGCTAGAAAATAATTACCTATTTTTTCCTCTTTTTGAACAGAAGATATTGGTTTTGAGTAGTACACAAATTCCCAATCTTTTTGCTTACACATAGCTGCTATGGCAAGCATTGCGTTGGATTGTGTTCCGCCATAAGAGATAATTTTTTCATATTGATGTTTTGGGGTATCTAAAAGGGTGTAAAGTTTGCGAAATTTGTTTCCAGCCAGATAAGTATCAACTAGATCATCACGCTTAATGAGAAACTCTCTCCCCTCTAAAATAAATTTAGAGATGGGAGTTGGAGACATTTATTTGATGGTAGCTTTATTTTTAAGTGCTAACATTTTTGCTTGCATTTCAGATTTGAATTTTTCCATTTTTAAACGCTGCTCAATAAAAGATTTTACTTCAGTATATGCTCTTGTTTTACCCACTTTTTTATCTTCTAGGTAGATTATATGATACCCAAATTGAGTTTTTACAGGGGCAGAGACAGTTCCTACTTTCATAGAAAATACTTTTGCATTAAATTCTGGAACCATTTGACCTTGTGCAAAGAAACCTAAGTCCCCACCTTTTGGTCCGCTTGGTCCAGTTGATTTGTCTTTTGCAAGTTGGATAAACTTAGATTTAAGAGCATCACCCTTTAAGCCTTTGAGTTGTTTTTCGATAGCCTTAGCCTCAGCCTCTGTTTTTACTAAAATATGACGAGCATGTACAGACTCTTTTTCAATAAACTCGTCTTTGTTTTCATCATAATATTTTTTCAACTCTTTTGGAGAAATTTTTATCTTTTCAAGTAGTTGTTTTTGCCATACTTGAATTGCAAGTTCTCTTTTAACTCTTTCTTGAACTTTTTTATACTCATCTTTAAATTGTTTAGTATCCATAATACCTGTTTTTTGTGCATCATCATAAATCAATTCTTTTGCAACCAACTGATCTAAAACCTGTTGTCTAAACTGTTGTTGCTTCTCAGGTGGGACTTGATTAAATCTTCCTTGAGTCGCCTGCATGAGTTCTGAGTTTACCTCTTGGTCTGTAATTGCTTTGCCATTTACTGTAACAAGAGTTTGAGCTATTGCCAATGTTGATAAAACCACTAGGGATGTAACTACCTTTGTAACTATTTTCATATAAAGTCCTATATTTAAGTAAGACAATTTTAGTAGTATTAAACTAACGGTTAATTAACAGACTGAATTTTAGTGTAAACTTTCAGTATGAAAAGAACAACAAAGATAGAGATAAAAGAGATTCATCAAAGGTTTATAGACAGATATAGTGATGCTGTAACTGAACTAAAGTACAAGGATGCTTATGAGTTAGTTGTAGCGGTTGCCCTTTCTGCACAATGTACAGACAAGAGAGTCAACCTTATCACTCCGAAGTTTTTTGAAGTATACCCAGATACAAATACACTAAGTTGTGCAAACCTAGAAGATGTCAAAGCCTTACTAAACTCCTGCTCATTCTTTAATAACAAAGCAAAAAACCTTTTGAAAATGGCACTACGAGTGCAAGAAGTTTTTGCTGGTAAGATCCCAATGAATGTGAAGGATCTCCAATCTCTTGCTGGAGTTGGACAAAAAACTGCTAATGTAGTGATGATAGAATATACTGGAGCAAATTTAATGGCAGTTGATACGCATGTATTTCGTGTATCACACCGTTTAGGTTTGAGTGATGACAAAACTGCTATTGCGACTGAGGCAACTTTAGTGAAGAAATTTCAAAACAATCTTCATGCCTTGCATCAGGGGATGGTTCTTTTTGGTCGTTACATCTGCACAGCAAAAAATCCAAAATGCGATGAATGTTTTTTAAATGAATTTTGCAAAACAACAAAAACTTTTAAAGTATAAGAGACGATTTTTATATTCCCCTATCCAAATTTATGCTAAAATTCAGATAAAAACAACCCATTGAGGACACAAATGAAATTTGCAGACCCAAAGAATGACTTAGCATTTAAAAAGATATTTGGCGATATTCATCATAAGCATATTTTAATATCATTTTTAAATAGTGTTTTAGATTTTAAAGGTGAGAGAGTCATTGTTGATATCTCTTTGGCAAATTCCTATCAGATTCCTAAGATCCCAGAGCTCAAAGAGACCATCTTAGATATCAATGCCACCAATCAAAAAGGGGAGAGTTTCATAGTAGAGATGCAGAAAAAAGATCTAGGCAACTTTACAAAGCGAAGTCTCTACTATACCTCTAAAGCCTATGTATCTCAACTTCCCAAAGGAAAGGATTATACATCACTTAAAAAAGTTTATTTCATAGGGATTCTCAACTTCAATATATTTGAGAATAAAAACTATATATCAAGACATCTCATCATTAACCAAGAGACAAACAAACAAGACCTCGATGACTTTGAGTTTAGCTTTATAGAACTGCCAAAATTTACCAAAGAGCTCCAAGAGATTACTACCACCTTAGATAGATGGATATACTTTCTTAAACATGCACAAGATCTTAGACTCATACCAAAAGAGTATAGCACCATACAAGAGTTCAAAGATGCCTTCGATATAGCAACTCAAACCACTTGGGATACAAAAGAACTTGAGGTTTATGAATATATCTCCCTCAAAGAGTTTGATGAACTCAACGCCCTAAAAACAGCAGAACGAAAAGGTTTGAAAGAAGGTTTGAAAGAAGGAATGGAGAAAGGTTTGGAGAAAGGTTTGGAGAAAGGTTTGGAGAAAGGTTTGGAGAAAGGGATGGAGAAAGGGATGGAGAGAGGGGTGGAACAGGAAAAAATAAATATAGCTAAAAATTTACTTGATATTTTAGATGATGCAACTATTTCACTCAAAACTGGACTCTCTATAAAAAGTGTTAAAAAACTAAGGTAGATTTTTTATAAAAACAAAGCTTAAATACAGAGATGCTTCAAACCATAACGGGACTCTCGGAACAAAAAATGAAAATTCAATAAGGAACATTTTTTGCTTAAGATAACCATGAAAACAACACTTTTATTTATCCTTATATTAACTACACTCAGTTTTACAGGCTGTATCAACAAACATGGCATCTCAGCAAAGTACTATAGTGACTGCAAAGAGTACTACGACCTCCAAGGCTACTACCATAAAGAGTGTGGAGAAGATGACATCATCACCTACAAAGAGATAAAGAAAAATTTAGAAGAACCAGAGAAAAAGCCTAAAGGCAATGTGTACTGATGCCCTAGGCTTGAGCGTATGGAGTACTTTTTTTCAGAAAAGTACTCACGGGAGCTCAATATAGAGCCTAGGGTACACTTTTGTGCATCATTTTATAGCTATAAAAGTAGCGAAATTTGCCCAGCGTGAGATAAGTTCACAATGACTAAAACCATTGTTTTTAGCCATTAGAATATTTTCCTCTTCACTATAGGGAATCAAAATATTTTCTAAAGCCTCTCGTTTTTGTGCTATCTCAAACTCACTGTATCCATTGTTCTTTTTAAAATCATAATAAAACTCTATGAGTTCCTTATTTAACTTAGGGTGATGAGAAATCACTTTTTCACTAAAGATAAACACTCCATCTTTTTCTAATGCATCGGCTATTTTTTTAACTAATTTTTCACGAACAAGCGGACGGACAAACTGTAAAGTATAGTTGCTTACAAAAACATTTGCTTTCTTATATTTATATTCTAATATATCACCATTGACGAGATCTATATTTGCACCAAAAGCATCTGCTTTTTTTCTAGCTTGATGAAGCATTGCATCTGAGTTGTCAAGACCTACAAGCTGTGCTTTTTTTGTTTGTTTGGCAAGGTTTATAAGCAGAGATGCAGTAGAGCATCCAAGGTCATAGAGAATGCCACCATCTTCTAAATTTTTTAGTGCAAAAAACTCTGTAATCTTTTGGGATTCTTCATAGTGCGGTACACTACGAGAGAGCATATCATCAAAGACCACTGCTACCTCTTCATCAAACTCAAACTGTTTTTTTATTGATTTTGTAAATATTTTATCATTCATAACTCAAATTTTATCTAAATTATTATAAGATACCTCATGACATTTGACACACAAACCACAATGATGGTATTTTTTATCTTTTTAGTAGCAATAAGTTTCTACAAAATTCGCCAATTTTTACCCCAAGAACAGCTTGCAGATGATGACACAACAG
>WFMY01000111.1 GCA_015488855.1 Helicobacteraceae bacterium | reverse complement strand
TTGAGAAGGCGTCTGAAGATAAGGGGTGGGATTTGATCTTAAAATCACCATCTACTTTAACTGGAAAAGAGGGTAATCTTGAGTACTGTTACTGCTATAAAAAATAGTTCCGCCATCGCCATAGGTGGTTTTGATGGGATGCATATAGGGCATCAAAGGCTTTTTAGTGAATTGGGTAATGCAGGTTGTGTCGTCGTGATAGAGACAGGTTATGCAAACCTCACACTACAAAAAGAGCGAGAAAATTTTACGCATTATCCTATGTTTTATCTCGAACTTGAAGACATAAGGCATCTCAATGGCGAAGAGTTTATCGCATTTTTAGAAGAAAAATTCCCCTCTTTAGAGAAGATTATAGTGGGTTATGACTTTCATTTTGGAAAAGATAGAAAATATAACTTTGATGATTTAAGAGCCTTGTTTAGTGGTACGGTTGTTGTTGTAGAGGAGGTGAAACTTCATGATGATTCTATCCATTCACATAAGATTCGGCAAAAACTGAGCATTGGTGATATCAATGGGGCCAATGATTTTTTGGGGCATAACTATACCATCCGTGGAAAACTAGAAGCAGGACAGGGGATCGGTAAAAAAAAGTTAGTAGCAACTATTAACATTAATGCATCAAGATTTTTAACACCAAAAGAGGGTGTCTATGTGAGTTTAACACGCATAGATGATGAAGAACATTACCATCCCTCTGTAAGTTTTGTGGGGCATAGAGTAAGTACGGATGGAAGTTTCGCCATAGAGAGTCACATACTTGATGGCGAAGTGCTGTGCAAAAAAAATGCAAGTATCAGTTTCGTCTTTTTTATACGAGACAACAAAAAGTTTGATTCACTAGATGAGTTAAAACAAGCGATAAGCAAAGATATCCTTATCGCTCAAAAACAATTAAAGATTTTAGCATTATGAGAAAAAGAGTATACCTTAGTGAAAATAGAGTTAATTTTAAGTTCACACAAACACCAACAGATTTTATAGTAGATGAAGTGCCACTTTATGAGTTTAAGGGGAAAGGTAAGTATCTTATCCTCCACATAAAAAAGGTGGAATTTACAACATGGGATATGGTAGCAGTTTTTGCAGAATTTTTAGACATAAATGCTCAAAAGATAGGCTATGCTGGTCTCAAAGACAAACATGCTACAACAACTCAGTATATCTCAGTAGATGCAAAGTATGAAAAATCACTTAAAAAATTCCACAATAAAAACATAAAAATTCTAAGTATGATACAACATGATAGAGCAATTCGCATGGGAGATTTAAAAGGAAATAAGTTTACTGTAAATCTTCAAGAGATAACAAATATAGAAGCAGGACAAATAGAAAAAATAGCAAGAGCTACAGCTAAAAATGGTTTGCCAAATTATTTTGGGTATCAAAGATTTGGAAGAGATAATGATAGTATAAAACAAGCTAAAGAGATGATAGCAGGAGATTTGCACATCGCTGATAATAAGGTAAAAAACTTTTTAATCTCTATCTATCAAAGTAAATTTTTCAATGAATGGCTTAGAGAAAGAGTTATAACTTCAAGAGAAGAAAACGAAAAAAAGTTTCTTTTACTTGATGGTGATGTCTATCTTGCAGGAGAAAGTAAACTGATAACACCTAAAATTATGCCTACAAAAGATTTTTTATCGCATAAAACTATACCTACAGGGCTTCTATGTGGTCGTGATGTGTTCCGTGCTAGAGATGCTGCAAGAGTTATTGAGGTAAAATATGATGATGAATTTTTGCAAGAAAAAGGGCATAGACGAGTTGCTCTTATCTACCCAGAAGATATTAAGTGCCAATACATTAAAAAAGAGACAAAACTACGCATGAGTTTTACCTTACCTAAAGGGTCATACGCTACTGTATTTATAGAAGCTATTGCTGGAAAAAACTATACTGCCTAAGTACGGAAACTTCGTAAACATAAGCAACATATTGCAGAGGACTTCTCAACTAAATTTTAGAGTTTATAAAACTCTGCATATCCTCAACAACCTCTTCAATACTAGCTTCTCCGCTAATAACTTTTAAAATATTTTTTTTCTTATAAAATTTTTGAATCTCTTTTAAAGGTTCATTATAGACTTTTATGCGATTATTAAATACTTTTATTTTGTCATCTGTACCACGGTTTCTACCTAAAACTCTATCTCTAGCAGTCTGTTCACTTACAACTACTTCGATAACACTTTTGAGTTCTAAGGTGTCATCCAAATAATCTTCTAATGCGTTAAGCTGCTCCATACTTCTCGGGTAACCATCTAGCATGATAATATCTGTAGGTGCATTTTTAATAGCATTTGTTATAGTGGCTATGGCGATTTTAATAGGGACTATGAGACCCTTAGAGATAAACCTCTCTATCTCTTTACCAAGTTCGCTTTTGCTTGCAACTTCAGCTCTAAGCATATCTCCAGTAGAGTAGTGTGTTATCCTCTCATCACTTTGTGCTATAAGCTGGGCATCTGTAGTTTTACCAGAGCCTGGAGCTCCGATAATAAGAAAAAGTTTTTTAGGGTGTTGCATTATGATTTTTTTTGTTCACGAAGTCTAATGTGTAGATCACGAAGTTGTGTATTATCTACTTCACTTGGTGCTTTTGTAAGCACACAAGAAGCTTTTTGTGTTTTAGGAAAAGCGATAACATCACGAATACTTGCTTTTTTTGAGATGAGCATCATAAGTCTATCAAAACCAAGTGCAAAACCACCGTGTGGAGGCGCACCAAATTTGAGAGCATCGAGCAAGAAACCAAATTTCTCTTGTGCCTCTTGCTCTTCTATACCAAGGAGTCTAAAGACTTCCTCTTGCATCTCTTCTTTATGGATACGCATAGATCCACCACCAAGTTCTGTACCATTGAGGACTATATCGTAAGCGATAGACTCTATCTCTTCTACATCTTCTTTATCTGTATCAACTGGTTGTGTAAATGGATGATGCAGTGCTTTAACGCGTCCATCTTCCACTTCAAACATTGGGAAGTCCACTACCCATACAAATTCATAAGCGTTTGGATCAATTAGATTCATTTTTTCATGTTCAGCGATGAAATTTCTAAATCTTCCCATATAATCCCAAACAACTTTTTTCTCACCAGCACCAAAAAATACGACATCACCAACTTCCATACCAAGTCTTTGGATGAGAAGTGCAATATCGTCCTCAGAAAAGAATTTTATAAGTGGACCTTTTAGTCCATCTTCTTTCATTTGAAAATAACCAAGACCATGAGCGCCAAACTTACGAACAAAATCTTCAAATCCTTTCATTTCACGCTTTGAAAAGACAAGATCAGCTCCAGGAACCTTTAATGCTTTGATGCGGTTTGTATGTGGTTTTTTTGCTATATTTGTAAAAATCTCATTGTCACATCTCTCAAAAATATCAATAACATCTAGCATCTTAAGATCATACCTTAAATCTGGCTTATCTGAACCATACCATTCCATTGCATCGCTGTATTTAATGCGATTAAAAGGGGCTTTGACCTCTATGTCACAGGCGTTAAACATAGACTCTAGTAAATCTTCAGCAACTTTAATGACATCTTCTTGAGTACAAAAACTCATCTCAACATCTATTTGAGTAAATTCTGGCTGTCTATCTGCGCGTAAGTCTTCATCACGGAAGCATTTAGCTATCTGAAAATATCTATCAAATCCTCCAACCATTAAAAGTTGTTTAAAAAGTTGGGGGGACTGAGGTAGTGCGTAAAATTCACCATCATGGACACGAGAAGGGACAAGATAATCTCTAGCACCCTCAGGTGTTGATTTTGTAAGGATGGGAGTTTCTACTTCTAAAAAGCCATTGGCATCGAGTGAGTTTCTTGCTGCAATAGCAGCTTTTGAACGAAGACGAAATGTTTCATACACGCTTGGCTTACGAAGCTCTAAGTATCTATACTTGAGTCTTACATCTTCGCTAACATTATCATCATTGAGCGTAAAAGGGATAGGCGCTGATCTGTTTTCTATGATAAGCTCTCTAACTATCACTTCAATAGCTCCAGTTTTCAACCTTGGATTAACCAGGCCTTCGCCTCTGTGCCTTACCACACCTTTTGCTATTAAAACAAATTCATCGCGAACTTCATCAGCAACTTTATGTGCAGATGCACTGTCTTCTGGATCGCAGGTAAGCTGAATTAACCCACTTTTATCTCTTAAGTCAATAAAGATAATTCCACCATGATCACGGTAACTATTTGCCCAACCTGTTAGCGTAACTTCTTGGCCAACATTTGCTTCACTTACATCTGTACAATAATGAGTTCTCATAAATATAGAGTCCTATAAAAAATTTTCGCGATTATATCCTACTTTGGCTTATCACTTGCTTTTTTATTCCATATCTTCGGAGTGGAGTTGTAAAAACTCTTCTAGTAAACGATAAATAACCTCTTTTATATCTATCACTGGGTCATCAAGTTCAAGAAAGTCTGATTGATGATAGGTGAGTGCCATCGTTTCTATGTTGTCATCTCTTTTTGTTATGACCTCTTCTCCAACAAGCAAAGTGATATATGCTATTACGGTATCTTCTATATCTATTGTCTTAATGCTGACTACTAAGGTGCTTGGATCATCAGCATGAAGATTAAAACCGCTTGTTCGCAATCTACTTTTTATATGTTGACTTATCTCTTGCTGCTCTTTTTTACTAAAAAGACCAGATTTATCTACATAATAAAGATTTAATTTATTTAGGTTTTCAAGATTGTAAGGCAAGGGTTTAGCCGAAGCTAGTGTGATTAAAAATATGAGGCTAAGAAGTAACTTTGACATCACTTGCCTTTTTGAGAGTATAAGAATAAAACACTCTCAAGTTTTTCTAAATAATCATTTTTTCTAATATATCCAACACTATTGCCAAGCATATTGCTATTTTGAGGATTTATAAAAAATACTGCTGGTGTCATAGGTGATTTATATGAGTTGGGATAGCTACCTTTATCTTTGTTTTTATCTATAATAACAGCTACAAAGTTTTGTTTTATCTCAGCAACTACTTTAGGATAGTGAAGCGTTTTTCTTTCAAACTTCCTACACCAAGGGCAATAATCAGTCCCTACTAAAAGCATCAAAGGTTTATGCTGCTTTTTTGCTTCATTCAAAGCTGTATTATAATCTCTGTAGTATCCCATTTTTGATGCAAAGTTATCTATCTCCAATGCGTACAAACTAAGACTAAGAGCTAAAAGTAAAATAATTTTTCTCATCTGTATCCCTCACTTTTAATTTAAAACATGACATTTTGCCATATTTTCTAGTTTTTAATGATAAAATAGTATAATAAGATAAAATTTTAATAAAGAGTTAATTTGCTACATTTAAATATTAAAAAAATTGGTGTCATATTAAGACCTGCTACACCCGAACTTAGAAAAAGCTATTTTATCCTTAAAGATATATTTAATAAATATAATATTGAAGTGAATCTTGATGCTAGTAGTGCTAGTATGATTGATGAAAAGGGGACAGAATTTTTCAAACTTTGCAAAACAAACGATGTTCTAGTTACTATAGGTGGAGATGGAACCCTTATCTCTGCAGTGAGAAGATCTTTTGATTATGATATACCTGTCTTGGGTGTTTATGCGGGAAATCTTGGTTTTATGGCTGATGTGAATCTAGAAGAACTTGATGAATTTGTATCAAATATGGTACAAGGCAAATGTAGAATGGATGAGAGAGCGATACTTAAAGCTGTTATTAAAAAAGATAAAGAGGAGTTGAGTATGTACGCATTTAATGATGTCGTACTCACAAGATCATCAGTTTCAACGATGATACACATAGAGACACTTGTAGATTCAAAAGCTTTCAATACTTATCATGGGGATGGAGTTATCATCTCTACACCGACAGGTTCTACTGCTTATAATTTGGCAGCAGGGGGACCTGTGCTTTTTCCACTTACAAATGTTTTTGCACTCACACCTATTTGTCCACATTCACTTACACAAAGACCTGTAGTGCTACCCGGTGAGTACGCTATAGAGATGAGAACCTCTGATGCAAAGGCTCTCATTATTGTTGATGGACAAGACAAACATGAGCTGAGGCTTGGAGAAAGTCTTCATGTAAGGCTCTCTTCAAAGCGTGTTCGACTGATACATAGAGAAGAGTTTAATTATTTTGAAGTGCTTAAAGAAAAGCTTAGTTGGGGTGAGTAATGATTGAACGGTTTTATCTAAAAGATTATCTTAGTTTTAAAGAGGTTGACCTCTCCCCAAGAAATGGGCTT
>WFMY01000110.1 GCA_015488855.1 Helicobacteraceae bacterium | reverse complement strand
TAGTTGAAGAAGCTCCAAAGGCAGAGGAAGCTCCGGCAACTGAAGCACCAGCAGAAACAACTGCAGTAGCAGAGTAGTATTAGCTTTTAAATAAGCTTTTAAAATAAAAGGAAACTCATGTACAATAAAGTCATATTGGTTGGAAGATTAACTCGCGACATTGAACTAAGATACTCACAAAGTGGTGGAGCGATTGCAAGTGCTTCCATAGCAACCAATCACAACTACACTAGCAATGGAGAGAAGAAAGAAGAAGTTTGTTATACAGACTTAACTTTTTTTGGTAGAAGTGGCGAGATAGCTAACCAATATCTTCGTAAAGGGAGTCAAATCCTAGTAGAAGGCAGACTTAAATTTGATCAATGGGTAGATCAAAATGGACAAAAGAGAAGTAAACACTCTGTAGTAGTTGAAACGATGAAGATGATGGATTCTAAAGGTAGCAACCAAGGTGCACAAGATGGAGGCAACTCTTACCAAACACCTCAGGCACAAGCTCAGAACCAAGCACCCTCTCAGCAGCAACAAGCACAAAGTTATCAAGCTCCTCAGCAGCAACAGCAAGCTCCAACGCAAAGTTATGGTCAACAGCAGTCTCAACAACAGCAGTCATACCAACAACCAGCGCAGCAGATGCCAAGCTCAAACGAGATTCCAGTGATCGACATTGATGAAGATGAAATTCCATTTTAAAAATAGATAACAAAAAGGATAAAACATGGCAGAAAGAAGAAAATATAAAAAAAGATATTGTAAATACTGTGAAGCTAAAGTTGACTTCATTGACTATAAAGATGTAGCTGGCCTACGCTTTTCACTCTCTGAAAGATACAAAATCATGCCTCGTCGTTTAACAGGAAACTGTAAGCGTCATCAAGATATGGTAGCAACAGTTATCAAAAGAGCTCGTGCGGCTGCATTAGTTCCATACACTGTTACTCGTAAAACAGTTGTAACTGCTCCATTTGAAAATCTAAAATAGGTTTTTACAAGCCCCTTATAGGGGCTTACTTTCACACTACACCCATTTTATCATCACTTTAAATATATATCAAAAAATTCATTATAAATTCTTTGCTATACTTTTAACTTATATTATTAAAAAAAGGGGTAGAGATGCCACAATATAAAGAGTATTTGGGACTTGGGATAGCAGGAAATTTCGCATTGCACCTCGACCAAGCTGGGGAAGCTGATGATTTCAAAGATATTATCACAGCCGATGAAGCTGCACCAAAGGGAATATTTCCATTTTATCTTCCCACAGTTGTCTCTTCTGCAAAAAAGATATTAAATACCTATCCACTTGATGCACACAGCATCCAACTACCCAAGGAAAAAGTCAATGTTCAAGCAGAACCAGAAGTTGGGCTACTCTGCGATATTGAATACAAAGATGCTAAGGTTGTAAGCATAAACCCTACCCATTTTGGAGCTTTTAATGACTGCTCTATCCGTATCAAAGGTGCCTCGAAGATAAGCGATAAAAAAAACTGGGGAGCATCTTCAAAAGGGATTTCTGATACTCTTTTTGAGATAGACAAGTTTAGCCAAGGTGGCATTATGGACAATTTCTCTATTGCCTCATTTTTACTTAGAGATGCAGAGGTTCACCCCTATGGTGAAGATGTGAAACTAAGTGGATATAGTTACTTTTATGCACAACTTACAGAGTGGATAATCAAGCAAATCAATGCACAAGAGGATTTTGGTCCACTAGAGCCTATACTCTCTTACATCACTGAAGCTAAGTACCCATCTAAAGTTATCATATCTATAGGTGCTACAAGCTACACCCCCTATGGCGAGAGCACTTTTCTCAAAGCTGAAGATGAAGTGATCATAGCAGTTTACAATAACAAAAACATCTCCCAAGATGTCCTTCTTGAGTCCATAAAAAAAACTACTTACGATAGCTCACAGATGAGTATCCTCTCTCAAAAAGTAGTTTGATAAAAGAGATTAGGCAAAGTCAAGTACAGAGATGAGTTTTGATGCTAGAAATCCGCTAGAAAAGCTCCACTGTAGGTTATAACCTCCACATGGTCCATCTAGGTTCATAAGTTCCCCACAGAAGTACAATCCCTTGATGAACTTACTTTGCATCGTTTTAGGGTCTATCTCTTTAAGTGCGATGCCACCTCTTGTGATCATAGCCATTTTAAACCCATCGTGACCCACTATAGTAAGAGGTGTCCAAGCAAGAAGTTCTATGAGCTTTTGTCTTATCTTTCCATCAAGATTTTTAAATTTGCTCTCACATGGCACTTCGGCTAAGATACATATCTCGTGTGCAAGTGATTTAGGAAGTAGATGTGTGATGAGTTCACAACTGTTTGCCTTTGGCTTATTCCTCTGAGTAGATTTTAAAAAGCTCAATATCTCATCTTCATGCATCCCTTTTGTGAGATTTACCATCAGGGGGACTTCACCGTACTTCTCTAAAAGAGGTGTAATCTCCCTTGCAAAGTCTAAGACAGCTGGTCC
>WFMY01000109.1 GCA_015488855.1 Helicobacteraceae bacterium | reverse complement strand
TTTTCTAAATTGTTCATAATCTCCTCCTTGAGATAAATAAGCAAATTATATGCCTATAAGTACAATCGTACATTTTTAGAAAAGTTTAATACTTTTTAGTGCTTATATAAGAGTTGCTATTAAATGCATTTAATAACAAACTAAGTATAATTACCAAATAGACTTTATAACAAGAGGGTTAGAGATGAATTTAGAACTTTTACAAAAAATATCAACACAAATTTTAACTAAAAAAAGACCTACATATAAAAGATGGCTTTTTAATAAAATAGACTTTAATTCAAAGCTCATAGGTATTAAAGGACCAAGAGGTTCAGGTAAAAGTACAATCCTTTTTCAACACGCTTCAGAGTCAAAAATCCAACTATCTAAAATTCTTTATATCAGTTGTGATCATCCAGCGCTTAGTGGAGAAAGTATTTATGAGATAGCAGATAGTTTTTATGCAAGAGGAGGAGAACTTTTTTTGATTGATGAGATACATAAACATAAAGATTTTTCAAAAGAGTTAAAAGCGATATATGATGTGTTTGATTTACAAGTAATCTTTTCTGGTTCCTCTGCACTACAAATCGAGTATTCAAGTGCAGATTTGTCAAGACGCGCTGTTATTCATAAGCTTGGTGTACTCTCCTTAAGAGAATTTATAGAGATGCAAACTGGTGAAAAATTTGAATCATATACATTAAAAGAGATATGTGAAAATCATTATGAGATTGCTGCATCTATTATGAATAGAGTTAGACCATTAGAACAATTTAATAATTATGTGGAGTATGGATGCTATCCATTTTTTCAAGAGTCCTTAATTGACTATAATCAAAAACTTTTAGAAGTAATCACTCTGACTATAGATTCTGATTTAAGTACTATATATAATATAGAACCATCCAAAATTGATAAATTAAAAAAAATTCTTTATATGCTCTGCACCACAAACCCTTATGAGATAAATATATCAAAATTAAGTTCTGCTGTGGGAGCATCATGGTCAACATTAGCAAAATATTTAGAAAGGATGGACTCTGGCAGTCTTTTACATATTGTAAGAGCTGGTGTTGGTATGAGAGCAGTAAATAAACCAGATAAGCTTTTATTAGATAATCCAAACCTTTTTCAAATCCTTTGTGGAGATGCTAATATTGGTTCGATAAGAGAGAGCTACTTTGTGTCACAAGTTGGTTTAAAACATCAAGTGCATTTTTTTGATAAGGGAGATTTTATTATAGATGATAAGTTTGTATTTGAAGTTGGTGGTGCTTCTAAAACAGATAAACAATTACTAAACAATGATGATGGCTATGTTGTTGCTGATAATATAGAGATAGGATTTGAAAATAAGATTCCACTTTGGTTGTTTGGGTTCTTGTATTAATAGGTTGAAAAATAATATTGATTTAAGTTACCATACCAAAAGGTAAAGGTTCTGCATACAAATACGCCAATTTATGATAGGTGATTATTTATAGTTATAAGTATAGTTTTCATACTAATAATTGGTATTCTAAGTCTAATTTAACTATAATAATAAATAAGGGTTTATTATGCTTAATTAATTAAGAGAATATCAACGAAGTATCTTTAATAAAAATAACTTTACCTACAAAAGATATTTTCATAAAACTTTAAATCTTGATAAAAAACTTGTAGGGATTATCGGGGCTAGATGTGTAGGAAAAACTACCTATCTTATACAGTATCTTAAAGAGTTAGACTTACCTTTTAGTAAAAAACTATATATTAGTGCAGATACTATTACCATACCATCTCTTTTTGAGGTTGCTAATGCTTTTTATAAAGAAGAGGGTGAAATTCTTATCATAGATGAGATACATAAGTATAAAAACTTTGAACTTGAACTAAAAAAGATATATGATATTCTTGATCTTAGAGTTATTTTTAGTGGTAGTAGTGCATTGCAACTTGATAATTCTAAAGCTGACTTAAGTAGAAGAGCAATTATATACACACTAGATGGACTAAGTTTTAGAGAGTTTATTGAGTTAAGTAAAGATATAAGCCTTCCTCACTTTACGCTAGACGATATTTTATCAAATCATACTGATATAGCCTATGAATTACTAGAAAAGTTTAACTTAACACTACTTTTTAGAGAATATCTCAAAAGTGGATACTATCCATTTTATTTTGAAGATAAAGATGATTATCTTATAAAATTAAACCAGACAATAAATACAGTGATAGAAGTAGATATACCTTCAATATTCCCAATAGAGTATGATAGTGTTCAAAGTTTGAAAAAACTAGTAAGACTTCTATGTGAATCACATCCATATACACCAAACATAAAAGAGCTTTTAGTAAAAATGGATATGAAAGATAACTATAAGGGGCTTTATAGATTTTTAGAGTATCTTAATCGCGCAAAAATATTTACAACGCTTAAGCCTAAAATAAAAGGCGATAACATATTTACAAAGCCAGATAAAATATATCTAAATAATACTAATCTACACTTTGCTTATTGTTCTAGAAGTAGTATTGGAACACTTAGAGAAGTATTTGTTGCAAGTATGCTACAAAACAGGCACAGTATTGAAGTGGCTAAAAAAGGAGATTTTTTAGTAGATGACAAGTATATTTTTGAAGTTGGTGGGAAAAGTAAAAAGTACAAACAGATAAAAGATATTCAAAATAGTTTTGTAGTGACTGATGATATAGAGATAGGAAGTGGAAATAAAATTCCGCTTTGGCTTTTTGGCTTTTTATATTAAACCCAAATAATTTGGGTTAAAAAAGTTTAATGCTTTTAAGTGGTTCTATAAGGTCTATATATATTTGTAAATCTAAATCTATATAATAAAACAGTATAGCTATAATGAAATATAAAATTATAGATCCAATAGGGTTGTATTTTGAGTAAAACTTAAAAGCACTTCCAAAAGATTTTTTTATGTGTGAGCCTAAAGCATTTAGACTTATGAGTTCATCTAAAAGCAGATGGATTATGAAACCAAAAAATAAAAACGCACCACTAAGTACAGAAACCAAAGGGCTTGAATCCAAAACATATAGAAAAAATATTACACATAATTGTGCAAAGATAAAACCCATTGGTATGGTGTGAAAAATACCTCTATGTGTTGTTAAACTCAAAAACAGTTTAAATAAACTTTGGTGTAAAAGTATAGTCGATGCTAACCATAAAATCAATACTTTTAAAATCGCCATATCTTTACCTATAGCAAGAACAAAAAGCAGAGGAAAAAATATAGATATCATTTTAAATGTAATCTGAACGGGTTTTGAGTTGTCAGAATCTAAGTCAGGTAAAACACCACCTATAAGACCAAGTCCAAGTAAAACTAAAGATTCAGATGTGTTTATAACGCCAGCAGAGTTAAATGGTACTATCATAACACCAGTTGCTACTACTGCTACGTTTACATGTTGTTGAAATGTTGCCACTTTTAGATTAAGGGACTTAGTTTGTATCCAGATCCTGAGATGTTTTCTATAACATCAACTTGCACTTTTTTTCTTAAGCCTCTAACAAGTGAGCGTATAGCATCACTACTCATACCATCATATGGCCAGATAGCATTTTCTATCTCTTCATAACTTACTATACGAGAGTTATGTGATGAAAGTAGGTTCATAAATAAAGCTTCATTATTTGTAAGTCTTACATCTTTACCATCTAAATGTAGTGTATGTAAGTAAGCGTTATATGTGCAGTTGTCACTTAGATGTATTGAAAATTTAGATTTATCTTCTATCTTATCTATGCTCATCTCTAAAGCATTTAGTAGTTTTTCTTTTGTTATTGGTTTTGTAAGATACTTTACAAGTTGAAGTTCAACTGCTCTCATTAGGTACTTTGTATCTGTATGAGCAGTTGCTACGATAATCTGTGTTTTTGTATCTTTACTTCTTATATATGCTGCCATATCTAAGCCATTTAGTTTAGGCATTGATATATCTGTTATGATGATGTCAGGATGAACCTCTGTCCAAATTTTAATAGCCTCTTTGCCATCTTTAGCTTCGTAAACCTCTTTAGCTAGACGCTCAAGATACTCAACGGCATTTTTTCTAACCATCTCTTCATCTTCAACATATAAAATAGTAAAGTTTTTTAACAGATCTTTATTCACTTTTAACCTTTAGAGGTGTTTTACTTTAACATTTGAGTTTAGTAAGTAAGCAATAACACTCATTGCTATAAGAACCATATAAGCATTAAACACGGTAGATATAAAAAGCAAATAAACAAACATAAGTAAAATTGCTCCAAGTGGAGTTGGAACACCAGTAAAGTAGTTATCAATCTCACCAGCGTCAGCGTCAATGTTAAATGTTATAAGTCTTCTAAGACCAGATATAACATAATAAATTGAACCAACAGCTGCAAAAAACAGAGCTAATCCAGATAATTCAGCCGCGTAAATAGCTTGAAATATTAAAAACACTGGAACTAAAACAAAAGACAAAAAGTCTGCGAAAGAGTCAAGTTGTATTCCAAACTCGTTTGATAGATTGTATTTTCTAGCTATTTTGCCATCAAATATATCAGCTGCTCCACCTATCCATGCAAAAATGATAGCTAAAAAGTAGTTCTCTTGTGTAATAAAATAAACTGCATTAAGTCCAGCTGTGATGTTTACAAAAGTTAAAAGGTTTGCAAGATTAAAATGATTGTCTGCTTTGTATAAAAATTTCATATATTTCCTATGTGCTACTTTTTAAAAAGTTAGCAAGATTTAAAAAACATATTTTATATAAAAAATTGTTTATAGAAGCTTTAGAGGTAAACTTTAGTTAAATTAATATGATATTTGTTATCATTAGCATTACAATAGAAGGTGTATTATGAAAAAAATTAAAGTAGCTCTTGTAGGTCAACCAAATGTTGGAAAATCTATGCTTATTAACTCTATATCAAACTCTAGACTTCATGTTGGAAACTTTTCAGGAGTTACTGTCGAAAAGTCTGAAATAGCATTTAAGCATGGTGAGTATGATTTTACAATAGTTGATTTACCTGGTACTTACGCTTTTAGTGATTACACCATAGAAGAAAGAGTTACTCATAACTATCTTTTAGATGGTGATTATGATTTGATTATAAATGTTGTTGACTCAACTAATCTTGCTAAAAACCTACAACTAAGCGCTGAACTTATGAGTATGGGTAAAAAGATTGTTATAGCTCTAAATATGATAGATGAAGCAAATAAAGACAACATAGCTATAGATGAAAAACTTCTAAGCTCACTTTTAAATATAGATTGTGTCAAAACATCTGCTACATCTAAAATAGGTTTAGATGAGCTAGTTGAAACAAGTATAAAAACTTATGAGAGTAAACAAAAAAGACCTAAACTTATATTTTCTGAACCAGTAGAGGAGGAGATAGAAAACCTAATTGACTACTTTAAAAGACATAAGTTTAATGACAAATTACCACTTAGAGATTTAAGTATAAAACTTTTACAAAATGAAAAATTAACATATAAAAGGTTACATGATGACCCTGTATGGACAGAGTTGCAACCTATATTACTTAAAGCAGATTCCCATATAAGTGTTCATCATGATACAGAGGATGTTACAGAGATATTTGCACAAGAGTACTTTTCATTTATAAATGGTGTTATAAATGAGAGTGTTGTTTTTAACAATATAGAAGAAACAGATGAAAGCTTTACGCAAAAACTAGATAAGCTTCTGATCAATAGATATATAGGGATACCTATATTTTTATTTATGATGTGGTCACTTTTTCAACTTACATTTGTACTTGGAAGTATTCCTATGGATTGGATAGACTCATTTTTTGTTTGGGCAGGTGAAGTTGTTGGCTCAACTATATCTAATCCTGACATAAAATCTTTGGTTGTTGATGGAATTATATCTGGTGTAGGTGCAGTTGTTTTGTTTATCCCAAATATTGTTATTTTATTTGTTGGTATAGCCTTGCTTGAATCTACTGGTTACATGAGTAGGGTTGCTTTTTTACTTGATGGCTTTTTTCATAAGTTTGGTTTACATGGGCAATCTTTCATCCCCTTAGTTACTGGTTTTGGGTGTTCTATCCCTGCTTATATGTCTGCTAGAGTGTTGAAAAATGATATGGATAGGTTGCTTACTCTTTATATAATTGGTTTTATGTCGTGCGGGGCTAAACTTCCTGTTTATGTACTTTTTGTTGGAGCATTTTTCTCTGAAGAGATGGCTGGAAATGTACTCTTTGGTATATATGTTGGTGGAGCAATGCTAGGTTTGATTGCTGCCAAAATTTTAAAGCTTACTGTTTTTAAAAGTGAAGAGGAGCCTTTTGTAATGGAGATGCCAAAGTACCGTTTACCATCTTTAAAACTTATTTGGCATACTGTTTCAAACAAAACTTGGATGTATCTAAGAAAAGCTGGAACATTTATAGCGGCTGCATCTATGCTTGTGTGGTTTATGAGTAACTACCCTAAAAACGATATCTTAGTTCAAAGTTTTGATCAAAAGATATCTTTAACTCAAGATGAGAGTAAAAAAGAGATTTTAGAGCATCAACTTCAAGAGTCTCTTTTAGCACAAAGCTATTTGGGGATTCTTGGTAAAACTATGGAGGGTGTTTTTAAGCCTTTAGGGTTTGATTGGAAGATGGCAGTTGCTTTACATACAGGTTTAGCAGCTAAAGAGGTTGTTGTTTCCACTTTAGGTGTACTTTACTCTTTAGGTTCAGATGTAAATGAGGCAGACAACTCTTTAAAAGATATAATCAAAAAAGAGATACCATTTGCATCAGGTGTAGCATTTATAGTTTTTATCATGATATATCTACCATGTTTAGCAGCTTCGGTTGTGTTCACTAGAGAAGCTGGAGGTATAAAGTACTTTATATATCTTTTTGTGCTTACATCCTTAGTGGCTTACCTTTTATCTTTTATAGCGTATAGATTAGCTTTAATAATTTAAAAATAACTATTTTAAACTATTTACTTTTTTAGATTCTTTAATTTATATTAAAATAAGTTAAATTTTAATATTATACTTATTATACTTAGTAAGCACCAAGTAAACCCCATCTAGCAAAGTGAACAGTTTTAACTCAGTTCCACATTCCAAGGTAGCAATTCCTCAATATTTTTTCCCTCAGCTTCATAAATAGGAAGCTGAGTAAGTATATGTTTTAGATAAGCATGGGCATCCAAATTATTAGCTTTAGCAGTTTCAATAATGCTATACCAATTACAAAGAGCAGTAGCACCTTTCGTGCTTGTCGCAAATAACCAGTTCTTTCTACCAAGAGCAATAGGTCTTACATGATTCTCTGCCATATTATTATCAATATCAAGTCTTCCATCTTCTACATAAATTTTTAGTTTAGGAAACTGATTTTTAAGATATGTAAATGCACGAGCTATACTTCCACCTATGGCATGTGCATTTAAGAAATGTATATCACACCACTCTTCAATCTCTTTGAGTATTGTTACTGATTTTTTTTCTCTTATCTGTTTCTTTTTATCAGGTGGGTCATCTTTTATCTCTTTTTCAATTACATAAAGTTTAGCTACTAGAGCAACTAACTCTTTAGATAAAGTCTTACTCTTAGCATCACTAGCACCAGATTTGATAATATCAGCAAACCTTCTTCTTGCATGTGCCCAACAACCAAGTTGAGCAACACCTTCCATATTAGCGACAATGTTATATCCAGGATAACCATCAGTCTGCATATAGCCACTGAAACCATTGAATAAAAACTCAGCTGTTTTTTCATTACGATTGGATGAATAATGCATCAAGACTATAGGGTATTTGTCTGTAGATGCTTTTAGCCATATATATGACTTCTGCTTCGCTGTTTTATTCTTCTCATTTAATACTTGTAGTGTTGTCTCATCTGCATGTATATAACCAGAGTTCATTTGAATAGCTGAGAGTTTCTCTATCAGTGGTTTTAGTCTTAGCTCTGAGGTTTTAATCATCCAATTACTAAAAGTTGTTGATGTGAACTCTACACCAAATCTATTTTTGTATTTCTTTACTTGTCTATCAAGAGGCATTGAATCTTCAAATTTCTCTACAGCTATTGTCGCTAAAAATGATGGAGTAACTTGTGTCTTTGGTAATACTTGAGGAGTAAGTGGTGATGTTATAGGTTTAGATCCACAGTTACAAGAACATACATAGGTAAATCTAACATTATCTATGACTCTAAACTCTGCAGGAACAATATCATATTGCTCTGAATGAATCTCTTTGATTCTTTTTAAGCCACAACCACATTCACATACTTTTTCTTCATCACTTATATCATGTTCTACTCTTACACGAGGAAGTGACTCAGGAGGAGTGTTTTTATTACCTCTCTTTTTCCTAGTATAAGTAAGTGTCTCAGTTTTAGATTCTTCTTCAGTTTCAATATCTGAATCTTCTTCAAATAGTGATGGTTGATTAGATGGAAACTTTTCGGAAGATGAGGCATATTTTTGGCGAAGCATGTAATCTAGCTTTTGTTGTAAATCTACAATTGTTTTATCTTTTTCATCAATGATATCTAATTGATGATTCATTATTTCTATTAAAGATTCTGTTGTGACTGCTGTCTCTTTCATACAAATATTTTAGCTAAATAGCCCTCAATTAGGACTTTTAAAATAGTGTAGATTTTTAATTTTATTTACTTTTCAAGATGGTGTTTACTTGGTGCTTAC
>WFMY01000108.1 GCA_015488855.1 Helicobacteraceae bacterium | reverse complement strand
CCGCTTTGAATCAATTGTTTTATGGCTAAGTCCATTTTTTCATCTACAAAATTTTTATTGACATTGTTATAATAAGTACCGACAAATACAACCTTATCTTCCCGTACAATATTTTCATCCATGTAAAATGCACTTGTATCCGCAGGAAAAACTTTTTGATCAAATATTTTATTTTCCGCAACACCTTTTTCTAAAAGTGCTTTTCTATACATACTTTGATAGACAAATATATAGTCTCTCTCCCGTATATGGAGAGGGTCTTTGTTTGACAAAACTGGCATATAGTCTTGAAACCATACAAAGTTAAAAACATCCTCATTAAGCATTGTATTGTTAATATGGTTTATGTTGATAGTGACATGGGGATTAAACTCAAATATATTTTTAAAGCATCCTATATCTTCTATCCCATATAACGAATCTAAAAAAACATCATAGCCTCGTTGTTCTAGAACATGTGCTATATCTTTAGATATATACTGCATCACTCTAGTTCTTGTGTTTGTTAATAAATAGATGCGCTTTGGCTGTGAAAAGTCCAATGTTGTTTTTCTTAATTTTTCAAGATATACTTTATTGAGTTCATCTCTATAGAATTTTGCTTGAGAGAGGGAGATCATAAAGTTTTGCTTTATATCATTTACAACATCTACGGAGAGCTCCAAACCTGTAAAATCAACAACTTTAGGTAATCGAAATCTTCCTAAAGCCAAACCATCTACTAAATTTTCTATGGGCAAATGTATTAAGTTCACTAAATCAGAATCTATCTTTTCTCCATTATAATAACATACCTGAAGAATATATTGAAGGATGTCATCACTTCGATTTTGCTTTTGTGCAATTCGGAGTGCTTCTTGTGATGAAAAAAAATAGGTATCTGGTTGCATAAATTTATCTTTCTTTTTAATTTATTGAAGTAAAATACAATAACATTACTTAAAGGTCTTTAAAATGCTCTCTTTTACAAAAAAATATATTCAAAATCTCACAACTACGCTCAATAACAGTAACCTTAAGGCAATATCTCAGATTGTCAACGCTTTAGATGCCACAAAAGGGCGTATCTACATCATAGGTAATGGCGGAAGTGCAGCTACAGCTTCACACATGGCAAATGACCTTGGAGCAGGTTTAAGACGAAGAGAGATTAAATACTTTGATGTTGAAAGTCTTAACGATAATACACCTGTTTGTACAGCTATCGCTAACGACATAGGGTATGAAAATATTTTTTATATGCAACTCAAAGGAAGACTTAAACCAGAGGATTTACTTATCGCTATCTCTTGCAGTGGAAATTCGCTCAATATCATCAAAGCGGTAGAATATGCCCAAGAAAGAAAAGCCACCGTTATAGGTCTTAGTGGTTTTGATGGCGGTAAACTCAAAGCACTCAGTGATATCAACTACCATGTCCAAACACCAAAAGGTCAATACGGCATAGTCGAAGATGCTCACATGATACTCAACCATATCATCTACAGCTACTACATAAGTACCTACTATGTTTAAACCTAAGATGGTATAATAGCGCAAATTATTTATACATCTAAAGGTTTATTATGGCTCAAACTATAACAGAAAAAATATTTTCAGAGCATGTAGGGCGTAAGGTTTTTGCGGGTGAGATCATCCGTTCAAACATCGATATGGTCATCGGAAATGATATCACGACACCTATCTCCATCAGTGCATTTGAACTGAGTGGTGCAACAAAACTAGCAAATCCTGATGGGTTTTCCATAGTCCTTGACCACTTTATCCCAGCCAAAGACATAGCATCAGCAAACCAAGCAAAGATAAGCCGTATTTTTGCAAAAAAACATAACTTAAAAAACTTTTTTGATGAAAAGGACATGGGCATCGAACACGCTCTTTTACCAGAAAAAGGTCTCGTGGTTCCAGGTGATGTTATCATCGGTGCAGACTCACATACTTGTACACATGGAGCACTTGGAACTTTCTCAACTGGTATGGGTTCAACAGATCTTGCTTTTGCGATGATAACTGGGGGGAACTGGTTTAAAGTGCCTGAGTCTATCAAAGTAAACCTCAGCGGTAAACCTGCTCTATATACAACTGGCAAGGATATCATCTTGGAGATTATCCGCATGATAGGTGTTGATGGAGCACTCTATAAGACTTTAGAGTTTACAGGAAGCACCATAGCGCATCTGAACATGGATGACAGATTTTCTATGTGCAATATGGCGATAGAAGCTGGAGCAAAAAGTGGGATTGTTGCTTATGATGATGTTACAAAAGAGTTCCTAGCAGACAAAGAATTAGCTCGTGAACCTAAGATTTATGCAAGTGATGCTGATGCCTCTTACTCTCTCACTTTAGAGATAGATGTAGCAGCACTTGAGCCTGTTATCGCCTACCCATTTTTACCATCAAATGGTCATAGCATCTCTCAAGCAGTCTCTGAGAAAATCAAAATCGACCAAGCTTTCATCGGAAGTTGTACCAATGGTCGTTTAGGTGACTTAAAGGTCGCAGCTGAGATACTTGAGGGCAAAAAAGTACATGAAGATGTTCGCCTCATCGTAACCCCTGCTACACAACGCATACTTAAAGAGGCTTATAGACTAGGCTATATGGAGATCATCATCGATGCTGGTGGGGTTGTCTCAAACCCTACTTGTGGAGCTTGTCTTGGTGGCTACATGGGTATCTTGGGTGATGGGGAAAAAGCTATCTCAACAACAAACCGTAACTTCGTAGGTCGTATGGGTTCTCGTTCTTCTGAAGTTTATTTGGCAAACTCCGCTGTAGCTGCTGCATCAGCAATCACTGGCTACATTACAGATCCTAGATAGTTTATTTAGATGCACTATGATTGATATCCCATGTGTGATCTTTGCTGGCGGTAGAAGTTCACGAATGGGCAAAGATAAAGCACTCCTCCCCTTTGGGGGTTATGACACTCTCACTGAGTTCCAACTTCAAAGACTCCAAAAAATCTTCAAAACAGTTTATATCTCGTGCAAATCAAAAGAGAAGTTTAGCCTTGATGCTCTCTATATAGAAGATGTTGTGACAGATGATGTGTATGCACCCACCACAGGATTTATCGCTATCTTTGATGCACTCAAAGAGGATGCCTTTTTTGCACTCAGCGTTGATGCCCCCTTTGTCGATGAAGAGAGCATCTTAAAAATCATCAAAGGGGATTCTAAAGAGCTAGATGCGTGTATATCTCAAACAGACTCTGGCATACAACCAATGTGTGGCAT
>WFMY01000107.1 GCA_015488855.1 Helicobacteraceae bacterium | reverse complement strand
ATCTTTCATATCAACCCAACCAAATTTAATGGCATAGTACATAAAGATATCATCAGCGTCAGGGGAGTGTGCAATTAACATTTTTTTCATAAACAGAGTTTATCTAATTTTTGTAAAAGTTTTGCTTATTAATACTGACTTAATCAAAATTGTTTTATCATATAGGGTTGATTAAAAAATAAATTTAAAGGAGGTGGAGCGATGTCTATTGGAAAGGGTCTTTTAGTAACTATGCTATTTTTAATGCCACTCTGGGCAATAAGTGTGCAAGAAAAGAAAAAAAACTTTATAGAGAGAGTGTTACCTATTATACAAAAGGTACACAGAGCAAACACTTTGAGATATGAGAGTAGTATGAAAGCATCGGCTGATACAAAGCTCCTAAAAGCATTAAAGCCTCCCCCTGTTAGTATCACTTTAGCTCAAGCCGCTATAGAGAGTGGCTGGGGTACAAGTCGTTTTTTTCGTAAAGCAAATAATATATTTGGAGTTTGGGCTTATGGAAAAAATATGCCCAGAATTGCAGCTAAGAAAAAACGAAAGGGAAAAACTATTTGGATCAAAAAATATGACTCACTTGAAGCAAGTATAAAAGATTATTACCTTAATATTGGAAGAAGCTTTGCCTTTAAAAAGTTTCGTAGTCTCAATCTTAAAACCCAAAATCCTTATAAGCTTGTCAAAGAACTTAAAATGTATTCAGAAAAAAGGGCGCTTTACTCAAAAGAGTTAGCACAAATTATCCGCTTCAATAACTTTACAAAGTATGACTCACACTCAGCTAAAGCATCTCAGTAGCACGACCTTGGATGATGTGTATATCTTTAGCCTGAAGCTCTTTAAGCGTTTGTGCATCCATTACTCCTGTAGCGATGAGGTCAATACTAAGAGCATCAGTGATAAGTTTGAGTGCATTAAGCCCTTGTTGGCTTTGACCTAAAAAGTAATCTTTTTCAGCTTTTATGTAGGTAGGGTGGAGATCTTGTAGGTAACTATAGTCGGTACTCTCCCCGATAAACTCAAAGATAGCAAGTTCAATATTGTATTCTTGGAGGAGCTTTTTATAGAGTTTTACATTTTCAGAATTTTGACTGACAAGTTTGTCAGGCATCTCAATGATGAGCTTAAATGGAAGTTTTTTTGCATGATCTCTAAAGAGACTGCTCATCTGCTCATAAGTTTCTGCTGACTCTAAAAAGTCAAAAGGGAGTCTGAGTGAGCAGGTAGAACTTTTGAGTTTCATGTCAGGTTGAGTAAATATCATATCTAAAACTTTTCTATAGATATCTTTTCCAAGTCCAGCTTGGTTAGCAGGAGCCATAAACTGACCAAAGTAGTAAGTTTCTCCATCAACACTCATGGAGATGCTCAGAGCATTGTGTGCATCTTTTTTCGTTTTTGCATCGACAGCCTTGTAAGATAAAAAGTTAAATCCACTTCTCTCTATCGCTTTGTTGATGATAATTCTCCATGCATCTTTACCCATAACTTCTGTCGCATTTTGGGCATGATCAAGATGGATGTTGGTATCACTAAATTTAGCTTGTGCTAGGGCATTATCTGAAAGAGAGAGAAGTTGTCCTATATTTTGTGTGTAGTTGTACTCGTAAAGACCAAGGGAGATAAAGGTAACATCAGTATCAAGTTCTAGCTCTACGATAATCACTTGGACTGCGTCACGAATATCTTGTGCAATTTGGAGTGCAACTTCATCAGAACAATCTGGTAAAAGGATAGAAAACTCAGTGCCATTCATCCGTGCAACGATAGAGTTTTTAAAACTTTCAGAGTGTTTTTTAAAGATGGCAGCCATATCTGAAAAAAGTTTATCTACCTCTCTATGACCAATCTTTTCATTGGCTTCTATGACACCACTAAATGCTATCATGATGTTGATACCACCTTTAGAGTCTGCATCGATTTTCAAATATTCTGGAAGTTTATCAATGAGATATTTGCGATTTCTGAGTTTTGTTGTAGGGTCGATGTATTCTAGCTCTTTTTGTCGCTTAAGCTCTTCGTTCCCTTTATTGAACATAGCTTTTACTTTGCGAACCATTGTGTTCATCCCAAGAACAACATCTTTAAACTCTTTTGTATATGGAATTTTCTCTTGGATGATAAATTCATTGCGTGCTACAGCTTCTGCTTGACGCTGAACCTCTTTGAGTGGTTTGAGTATGGTATGGAGCAAAAGATTGAGTGTTGCAAGCCCAAAAAGTGCTAAAAGTGCAAAACTAATAAGAAGATTTTTTAAGATGCTATAGAGTTGTGAGTAGGCATAAGAAACATCACTTTGAACATTGAGCAAACCTATAGGACTCCATCCTGCTGAAACATTCGCACTCGCTATAGGTGCTTT
>WFMY01000106.1 GCA_015488855.1 Helicobacteraceae bacterium | reverse complement strand
GTTTAGCACATTATTTAATATTTTAGGCATCTACACAAAGGTGTGTAGATAGAAGAGGATTATTGTTTTGCTTCTTTGAGTGTATCTGCTATAAGAAATGCTAACTCTAAAGATTGATCAGCATTTAAACGAGGATCACAGTGCGTATGGTAACGAGAGCTTAAGTCCTCTTCGGTGACTGTAAAACTACCACCGATACACTCAGTAACATTTTTACCAGTCATCTCAAGGTGAACACCTCCACCATAAGTCCCCTCAGCTTTATGCACTTGAAAAAACTGCTTCATCTCAGTCAAAATAGCATCAACTGGACGAGTTTTATAATTGTTTGAAGACTTAACGGTATTACCATGCATAGGGTCACATGACCATACTACTTTCATACCCTCGGCTTCTATAGCACGGATAAGCTTAGGCATACCATCACCAACTTTATCAGCACCCATACGAACGATAATATTCATACGACCAGCTTCATTTTGAGGGTTAAGAGTATTACATAATTTTATTAGCTCTTCTGGATCCATAGTTGGTCCAGCTTTGACACCTATTGGGTTATTGATGCCCTTCATGTATTCTATATGTGCACCATCAAGTTGACGCGTTCTATCACCTATCCAGATCATGTGGGCTGCTGTGTTATACCACTCACCTGAAAGTGAATCTTTTCGAGTAAATGCCTCTTCGTATGGAAGCAATAAAGCTTCATGAGAAGTATAAAAATCTGTTTCACGAAGATTTCTATATGTTTTGGATGTGATACCACAAGCCTTCATAAACTTGAGTGAACGCTCTATCTCCTGAGCAAGTTTTTCATACTGCTCGCTCACTTCACTTTTATGAGCAAAGTCTAAATTCCAAGAGTGTACTTGGTGCAAGTCAGCCATACCACCTGTGGCAAAAGCACGAAGTAGATTTTGAGTTGCTGAGGCTTGATTGTAAGCTTGTATCATCCTTTGTGGGTCTGGAACGCGTGCTTGTTTTGTAAAGTCTATCCCATTGATAATGTCACCACGATAAGAATCTAGTGTCACACCATCAAGTGTTTCTGTGTCACTTGAACGAGGTTTTGCGAACTGTCCTGCTAAACGACCAACTTTTACAACAGGAACACCAGCAGAATAAGTCATCACAACTGCCATCTGCATAAGTGCTTTAAAAGTATCACGAATATTGTTTGCATGAAACTCTGAAAAACTCTCAGCACAGTCACCACCTTGAAGTAAAAAAGCTTCTCCATTTGCGACATCTGCAAGTTGCTCTTTGAGTCTTTTAGCTTCCCCTGCAAAGACAAGTGGTGGATATGATTTTAACTCTTTTAAAACACTCTTTAGTGCATCTTGATCTTGATATGTTGGCTGTTGCAAGATAGGTTTTTGTTTCCAGCTATCTGGTGTCCAAGTACTCATTTTATACCCTCAAATTTATAATTTTTTGTATTTTACTCAAATGTACCTAAAATAGCTATAAAAGCTTCGTTTATGCTTATGATAGTATAATAGCGATAATAATTCTCAAAAGAAGAAACAAATGAAAAAGAACGAATTAAATTCTCTTATTCAAGAGATGTGTGATAGCTTCAATGTTTTTGTCAATGAAAATGAAGAGGTATCCAAAGAGCATATCGTTGAGTATTTAAGAAGTTCAGCTGAACTAATCTCAAATACTTCTAATGTAGAGATAAACTCTTACCAAGACAGTAAACATATTCTCATAGAAGGCTATAAAGAGATAGCAAAACAAACTTTAGATTCGTACCATAACACGAATCAAAAGATAAGTGAACTCACTGCAGAACATGGCAGTGCACTTTCTGAATGCAACTCAGAAAAACACATAGATTTGCCAGCTCTTTCAAGTAAATTTTCAGATATCCAAACAAGCATGGAAGAGGAAGTCAACAAAGCCAATTCTGTCATATCTCAACTTACTGCACAAGTAAAAGATCTTGAAACAAAGTCAAGTCTTGACTCACTTACAAAAGTCTTTAACCGAGGTGCTTTAAACACTTATCTTGAAAAGTTATGTGCACATAATGATATCAAATATGATGTCCATATCCTCATACTAGATCTAGATGATTTTAAACTTATCAACGACCAATATGGTCATGTTGCTGGAGATAAAATCCTCATCTTTATTGCAAACATCTTAAAGAAAACTCTTAGAGATGGTGATAAAGTATTTAGATATGGAGGCGAAGAGTTCGTTATCATCCTTAACCGCATAGAGGATCAACAGTGCAGAACTATTACAAATAGGATTTTAAAACTTATCAGTGGAAACAAACTTATCTATAAAGGTCAAAATATTGGTGTAACAGTTAGCATTGGAACTACAAAGTATGTAAATTCAGACACACAAGAATCACTTATCCAAAGAGCAGACAAAGCACTTTACATTGCAAAAAACAATGGCAAAAATCAAGTTGCTAGGGAGTTTATATAGATGGATTATTTTGACTTAGGTGCTACTGCAATTATTTTAATGCTTGGGCTCAAAGGTATTATCAACGGTTTTTTTAAAGAACTTTTCGGTCTTGTTGGGATTATTGGTGGTATATTTATAGCCTCAAGATTTGGTTCAGTTATTGGAAATTATCTAAACAATATGGTCTTCAAATTTGAAAACCAAAGTGCCATTAACTTCACTGGTTTTTTACTAACTTTAGCATTTTTTTGGGTACTGATGATTCTTTTAGGGTATGCCTTTAAAAAACTCAGTAACCTCAGTGGACTTGGCGTTTATGATAGGATTTTAGGTTTTATCTTTGGTGCAAGTAAATTCTTTCTTATCGCAGCAGTCATTGCTCATGCTATGTACAACATAGCAGCACTCAGACCAAGCATAGATTCATTTATGAGTAACTCTAAACTCTTTCCTATTTTTGTAAGTGCAGGAAGCGTTATCATGAAGATTGACCCTGTTAAGATGAGTGATGACATTAACGCTACTATTGACAAAGGTACACAACTCGTCAAAGATAAAACTCAAACACTTATAGATGAAAAGTCTCAAGAGATTATAGAAAAAACAAAAGAGCAAATTCAAAAACAATTTGAAAACAATGAAACAATCCAAAAAATCATCAATAAGGAAAACTAATGTCCAATACGGTAACTAATTTTACACAAAGAACAATAAACTATGAAAAGTTATTGGGTGATTTTAAAGTTTTACTTAAAAAAAATAATCTGAAATTTACTATCCAAAGAGAAGTGATTTTAGAAACGCTGTATAACTCTGATGAGCATCTTACACCAGAATTACTTCACCATCTGCTTCAAGATAAATTCCCAGAACTCAAGATTGGGATAGCGACAGTATATAGAACACTCTCTTTGCTTGAAGATTCAGCTATGGTAACTTCCCTCTCCTTTGGAGCTCAAGGGAAGAAGTATGAACTTGGAGCAAAAGATCATCATGACCACCTTATCTGTACAATCTGTGGAAATATTACTGAGTTTGTTGACGAAGAGATAGAAGAGAGACAACATAAGATTGCAGATGAACTTGGCTTTACAATGCAAGACCACTCGATGCAGATATATGGTATCTGCAAAAACTGTAAACAATAACAAACAAGGAAATACTATTGGCTTTTGAAAACAAATATGTGCAACAAAGAATACAAAAAGCACAACTACTAAAAGATGCTGGATTTAATCCCTATTC
>WFMY01000105.1 GCA_015488855.1 Helicobacteraceae bacterium | reverse complement strand
GCACGGCATATTATCTATATGGTCATGGCAATAGAAGTGAACCCTACGAGTTATTATCTGAAGATTAACTATGAGTATGGGGTAAAAGTGAAAAAGACACTCACGGTAGATAGGGTTTTTTCTGAAAAAGTCTTTAAAGAGATGCTACTTTTAATGTATCATGAAATAGTGCTTCCACATAAGCGTGCTATAAAATTGAGTATGAATGTCTCCAAATTTTCAGGCGCAAACCTCAAGACACTTTCTCTTTTAGATTTTGACTATAATAATAAAGAAGAGACCTTGTATAAAAATATCCATAAGTTACGAGAGCGCTTTGGTTTGGACATCATAAAAACAGGGAATGAATTATAATTTAATATGATATACCTTTGACAAAAAGGCGCTATAATTACGAGAATATTGATAATGGACAATTTATGATTACAAAACTCTTGAAAAAACTAAATGATTTACAGAAAATTGATACATTGACTGTAGATAGACTTTATGGGTTTGCGACAAGAAATCTGATTGTTGTTTTGCTGTTGGCTATCTTAACTACTTTTGTTCTTTACCCTTTTCTTTTAAATAAAATATTAATCTGGTGCGCCATTGTTATTGTTGTTGTGTTATTTAGATTTTACAGTATATATCGGTATAAGCATTTTTTTGAAAAACATACCATAGAATATTGGTATGTAGAATATTTTATCTCTATATTGGTATTGGCATTTCTTTTTTCTTCTTTGAGTTTTTTATTTATGCCTGAGTTAAATTTCTATTACCAACTATTTGTTATTACCGTTTTATTAGGTTTGTCTTCGGGTGCAGCGACTGCCTTGTCAATAGATTTTCGGTTGGCATTGGGGTACATGAGTATTCTTGTTTTACCTCTTTTATCTGTTATTGTATCGCTTGATGACTCCTCAAATTGGATATTTATTGCTGCACTCCTGCTTTATTATGTAGCACAGGTTAGTATGATATTGAAAGGATATCAACAAGAAAAGACTTTTAATCGTATGACATCTGAACGTGAGATATTTAATGAGATGTTTAACGATGCTCCGGTAGGTATATTTGCCTATAATAATTCACTTATTATTACAGATTGTAATACACAGTTTAAAAAACTATTTGGATATATTGATAATGATGTGATCGGTTTAGATATGAATATTATTCCAGATAGTAGCCCCATGAGTAAGCTTAAACGTGCATTAAGCCATGGTCCTCAAAGTTATCATGGTGCTTATACAACTATTAAAGGGTTTGAACTATGGGTAGAGGCAAAGATATTCCCTTATAAAAATAATAGTAATGATACCATGGGTGGGATGGTATTTATTGAAGATAAAAGTAAAGAAAAAGAAATTCAAAATGAATTAGAGCATCTTGTTGAACATGATACTTTGACAGGACTTCTCAATAGAAGAGGGCTTAAAAACTTTATGGATAGTATGGTGACATCTCAACATCACCAAACACAGTACTCTTTACTCTTTTACTTAGATTTAAATCAATTTAAGGGTATTAATGATTCCATGGGACATACAGTAGGTGATGCGGTACTTTTAAATGTCTCACAACGTTTAGAAAATTCATTAGAGGAGAAGTGTCCTGTTAGTCGATTAGGTGGTGATGAATTTATTATTCTTATACCTTATATCTCAAAAGATAGTGAAGTGTCGAAGCATAAAGCAAAGAAGTATGTAAAACGTATAGAAAAGATATTTGAAAATCCTTTTATTATTAATGATATCCATCTACACATTAAAGCAAGTATCGGTATCATTGTTATTGAGCCTAAATACCAAAATATTGAAGAGATTATTCGACATGCAGATATTGCAATGTATCAAGCTAAAAATACACATGGACACATCTCTTACTATAATGAACAATTGGATAAAGAGCAAAAAGAGCTGTTTGGCTTACAACATGACTTGGCTTATGCTGTAGATAAAAATCAATTTGACCTTTTTTTTCAACCAATTGTGAAGATAAAAAATGAGCAATTATATTCTGCTGAAGCATTGATACATTGGGAACATCCTGAAAAAGGACTACTTATACCAGATGCCTTTATCCCACTTGCGATAAAAGCAGGATTACTCTCCAAAATTACATGGTGGGTGGTAGATAATGTATGTGAACATATATGCGAATGGAAAAAGTTTGATCTTTGGAAACTGGAGTATGTCTCTATCAATGTAAATGCACAGCAACTCATTGAAAATAATTTTGCTGATACATTTTTGCAAAAATTAGAATATTATGGATTAGAGACAACAGATATTATGATAGAAATTACAGAACGTTCACTTATCGATAACTTTGACAGTACACAAAATGTGATTAATGCATTGCGTGGGCATGGTGTACGCTGTGCCATTGATGATTTTGGGGTAGGGTACTCATCTTTGTCCTATTTAAAAAAGCTTTCCTTCCATACATTAAAGATAGACAGAGAATTTGTAAAAGAGATAGAATCCAATCCTAAAGAACTTTTACTGGTTTCTAGTATTTTAGAGATTGGTAGACAATTTAATTATAATATTGTCATTGAGGGTGTTGAAGATAAAAAGCAGAAAGATTTACTTTTAGGACTCGATGAAGAGTTGAGTTATCAAGGCTACTACTTCTCTAAACCCTTACATGGTCAAGAGTTTAGAGAGAAGTTTTTATATAAAAAAAGTTAAACTTTAAATAGGCGATTAAAATACAATCTGTCCATCAGATTGCATTCTTTTGATGATACCCTTAGCCATCTCATGACCTTGGTAGGCAGCTTTTCTACAGTACTCTATGGCTTTCTCTTTGTCTTCTTCACAACCTAGCCCCATATCGTACAAGGCACCGAGGTTAAACTGCGCTTTGGCATTGTTGGCATTTGCTGCAGCTTTGCTAAAGAGGATAAAGGCTTTTTTATAGTCTTGTACGACACCACGTCCTTCTTTGAACATCGCTCCAAGGTTATTGAATGCATCGATGTTTCCACGTTTGGCTGCTTCTTCGTACCAAAAGGCTGCTTCACTCTCATTCTTTTCGCACCCTTCACCATTTTCAAGCATAAGTGCCGCTTCAAACTGTGC
>WFMY01000104.1 GCA_015488855.1 Helicobacteraceae bacterium | reverse complement strand
CATCTTATGAGCATTTTCTATCATAACGATGGAGGCATCTACCATCGCCCCAATGGCAATAGCTATCCCCCCTAAACTCATAATATTTGAACCAATGCCAAAGAGATACATAAGCAAGAAAGTACTCCCGATAGTAAGCGGAAGCACGATAAGTACGATAAGCGATGAACGAAAGTGCATCAAGAAAAGTCCGATGATAATAATAACAATAACACTCTCCTCTATGAGCGTACCTTTGAGTGTATCAACCGCTTTTTCTATGAGTGATGAGCGATCATACACTGTTGTTACATCGACACCATCTACTTTAAGCTCTTTCATCTTTTTCTTTACACGCTTCAGCGCACTGTAAACATCCTCACCATAGCGGATTAAGACGATACCCCCTACGACTTCACCATCACCATTGAGATCGGCAACCCCTCGACGCGCTGCAGGGGTAAGTTCTACACGACCAATATCACCAAGTGTGATTTGTACTCCACCTTTTTCAGTCACTACAAGCTTACGGATATCGTCTAAATCTTTGACATAACCTTTTGCTTGTACCATCCACTCAAAGCCATTTTCTATCACTATTCTTCCACCGGTATCGTTGTTGTTAGCCTTAAGCACTTTTGCAACATCGTTGATGCTAAGGTTATAGCGGATGAGATTATCGTTATTGACAGTTACTTGGTAAGTTGGGATAAATCCACCAATAGAAGCGACTTCACTCACCCCATCTACACCCATCAAAGCATATTTATAATAATAATCTTGGAGTGTACGCAACTGAGCCAAATTTTTCGTCTTCGAACTTAGTGCATACTCGTATGCCCAACCAACACCTGAAGCATCTGGTCCAAGTGAAACTTCCATAGAAGCAGGAAGCTGTGACTGTACGGAAGCGAGTTGTTCAAGTACACGACTTCTAGCCCAGTAAAGGTCAGTTCCCTCTTTAAAGATGATGTAGACAAGTCCATTTTCATAAGTAGAATATCCACGAACAGTCTCTATATCAGCAATAGCTAAAAACTGAGCTACGAGGATATAAGTTCCCTGTTCTTCAACAATCTCAGGAGATTGTCCTGCCCAATTAATCTGCACTATCACCTGAGGAGGAGAAAGATCTGGCAGAGCATCTAAAGGAGTGTTTTTCATAGCGTAGTATGAACCCATAGAGATAAAAAGTGTCATCATCAGTATTAAAAACTTGTTCTTAATGCTGAATTCTATTAGTTTTTCAATCATAATTAGTAAAGTCCATTAATTTGTGCATCTGAGTCCATCATAAACAAGGCATTGTTTACAACTTCTTCACCTTCACTTAATCCATCTGTTATCGCATAGGTGTTAGCATTTATCACTTCAACCTGTACTTCTAAAGGTTCATATTCACCCTCATAGTCTCCAACCATAAACACATAATGTTTTCCATTTTTAAGAATCACCGCAGTTGATGGGAGTGTAAGTTGTGTTTGCGAATTTTCAAGTGAAATCACTGTAGCATACATCCCAGGGAAAAGTTGATTTGCAGTATTTTTGATACGCAAACGCAGCGTAAGCGTTGCTACTTTTGGATTGAGTTCTGGGTAGAGTAGCCTCTTTGTAGTTTTATACACAGTATCTAAACCTTTAAATCTTAACTCATATCTCGGTGTAATTGAGAGTTGTGCGCGCTCCTCTTCAAAAAGCTTTGCCTCTACCCAAATTTCATCAAGATTAACGATTTGGAAGATTTTTTGTTTTGCTTTAAAAGCACTACCATTATTAATATTTTTTTCAAATATATAGCCACTTTGTGATGCATAAATTTTCGTATTTGGCATCGCCTTATCTTGTTTTATAACATCTGCTATCTCTTTTTGGCTCACACCCAAAAGTTCTAACTTTAGTTTTGCACTCTCAAGCATCCCTTTGTTCTGTCTTAGCTGTGTGTATTTGTAAGTATTGAGGTACTCATCTTTTGCTTTAAAAACTTCTGGCGAATATACCTCAGCCAAAAGTTGACCTTTTTTAACTTTCATGTAAATTTTATCTGCATAAAGTTTGACTACATACCCATAAAACCTTGGTGTCATATCATATATTCTTGCTTCATCAGCTTTGACAAACCCATAGTTTTTGACTCTCTGTGAGAGTGTTTGTTTTTTTACTTTAACTGTTTGTACAGAAAAAAGCTGTTCCACCGTTGCCTCTTTTGCACTCAAAACTATCGACATAGTAAGTGCCAACAAAATAGTTATTTTTTTCATTGTAATTCTCCTCTTAAGGCTGAAATTTTTGCATTTTCACGATTGTAATTTGCTATCGCACTGATGCTCTTTTGTTCTAACTTTAATTTTTGTTCTAACAAGTATATATATTTGAAAAGATCTCCACCTGTGGAGATACTCGAACTTGTAAGTTTAAACATATGTGCAACTTGAGGTAAGGCATCATCATGGATGAGATGGTATATCTCATATTCTGACTCCATCTGTCTGTAGATACTCATGAAATCTGCATCGATTTTTAAACTTATGTCATTTTTAAGGCTCTTTGTTACAAGAATGAGTGTTCTTTGCTCTTCCTCTTTCATATCTTCAGTACCATACATTGGCAAAGAAAGTCCAAAACCCAATGTAAAATAGTCATTATAGTTCGGTCTGCGTGAGTAAGCACCTATCACATTCAAATCTGGATAGTTGTTTATCTCAGCATTTTTGATCATCGCTTTGTTTTTAAGAATCTCTTTATCTTTTAGAAGTAACTCTGGATTTTTACTCAGACCAGTTTTTAGGCTCTCTATACTTGGCATCTTCTTTTGCATAGACAAGGTTAATGTGATTTTATTAACTTCTATGGCAGTAAGGTATGAGAGCCTTTGGTATGCGGTAAAGATTTTTGAATTAAGGACACTTCTTTGAATTTTAAATTCGGTTAAAGAGAGTTCAGCTGACATAATGCCCATGTGTTGATTTTTGCTTGTGGATGTGTAAGATTCTGAGAGGTCTATATTTTGTCTCGTAATATTTTCATACTCTTGAATGATTTTTACAAGCTCTTGGAGTTCCCAAATATTGTAAGCCTGATTTTTAATCTCATTGACAAGTTTTACTTGTGCATCAAAGAGCGTAGTATCCAAGATGCCTTTATCTGCCTTACTTATCCCAAGTAAAGTATCTCTCTTTCCATAGTATGGAAGTTTTTGTTGCAAAGTAAGTGTTTGCTTATGCATCTTCTGAGTTTTGTCGAGAGTATCTGCTGAAAATGACAAAACAGGATTAGCAAATTGTTTAGAGATATCTTGTGCTGATTGGTTTGCTGTAATTCTGTGTTCAATCGATGCCAAGCTTGGGTTTTTTTCTAAAGCTTGAGTGATGAGATCATCAAGGCTTAGAGCAAAAAGCTCTAAGCTCAAAAACGATAGAAGTAATAATACTTTTTTCATAAATTTTTCCTAGATGTTTATAGAAGTTTTTACTCTTGATTTTTTACCTGTTTTAGGGGTAATGAAGATGTATAACTGCCAAGTTCCACCCATCGCCAAGTTAACAGTGACTTGATACTTTCCATTGCCTAAGTCTTTTGCGTCTGTTTTAGACTCCATCGCTGGCATACCTGGCATAGCTGGCATAAAAGCTTTTACTTTTACGCTCGCCCCTGTTGGAACTTTACCTTTTTGTTTGATCTCAAGGATAAAAGTATTGGAGCCTACTCCAAGTGGTTGCTCAGATGAGATGTGGATTGTAGTCGCTCTTGATTTTGCATCTTTGTCGAATGCCGCTGCGTTTAATGATGTTAGTAATAACATCGCCCAAAATATGATAGCTAAAGTTTTCATATTTAACTCCTTTATTTTTAAATTAAATAATTGTATAATATTTTTGTGCAGTGAGTGTGAATATTTAAAATATTGATGCACAACTCAAAAAAAAAGTATCTGGTAAAATAAAATGGCAAGAAAAACATATGCAACAACAATCTGGGGAGAGGCTTTTTTAAAGGCTATTGAGAGAGAAACTGATGCAGGTAGACTCAGTCGTGGGAAAAGCTATGCGAATACGGGAAAAGTGTACGACATAAAACTTCAAGACAAACGCATTGCTGCTAAAGTAAGAGGTAACTATCAGCCTTTTTATCAAACAGCGCTCAATTTTACTCCCTTTGCAAAAGGAGATAAGCAATTTATCATAGACTACATTGATAAAAATCCTCTTATTCTAGCTCAGATTATGAATGCAAAACTCTCACCTGAACTTTTAGACTTTTTACATAAAAACGAGATTGATCTTTTTCATGGTTTTGCTATGCAATGCACTTGTCCTGATTTTTACGGTGATTATGCTTGTAAACATATTGCTGGACTCTACTTTATACTTGTAAATGAGATAGATAAAAATCCATTTTTACTTTTTTCTCTGCGAGGTCTAGATCTAATACAGCACTACAACATCCAAAAAGATTTGGAGATACCCTACCCCATAAAAATAGACTATAAAGAAAATGAGAACACGCTTAGAGAGATTGAAGATTCAGATTTTACGCTTTTACAACTTCCAAACCAAAAAAATTTTATCCTCTCCATACTAGAGCCTAATCCTCAGTTTGCACCTATAGATTACAGAGAAGTCTTAGAGGAGTTTTACAAAAAAACAGCTAAAGAACTTCCTCTTGTCATCTCTGCTGTGCATAATGAAGATATTACAATCATACAAAGAGTGCTGCAAGAGGCAGAAATCTCTATAGAGCTTTTTCAAGACATTACAAACACTAACTTTAAAATCACATCAAATCTGTTTCTTTTAAAGGATGTTATCAAGGCGTTTAAGCCATACATACAGACACATATTACAAGCAATGTTACCATTACACCAACACAATTCTTTAAGCTCTTTATATCGTTTGAGGATGATAATGGAAGTGATGCTTATCATTATCTTTTTTACCTTTACCGTGTGGCTTACATTTTACTGCAAAGTAGTGCTTTCATCCCCTCTGTATATGAAGAAAAGGAATTTTTTAAAATATTTTACAAGCCTATCCTCTCGTTAGAAATCATAAAAGAGCAACTAAAGCATCTCTCAAATATAGCTCCAACTTTGGCTACATTTGAGAAAAAAGAGCTAACACAACTCTCTCAAACGCAACTACTGCTCTCAGTAGTGCTAAGTGATATTGTGCCACATTTTCACTTTATGCATAAGAAACTCAAAAACAATCCACCTCTTATCTCATCTATCTTCTTTCGAGCAAAAAGTTATAAAGTTACTCGTTTTGAGGAGAAAAATCTTGCACAGAGTATGAACAACTACTTTGCAGTGTTTGAAATAATACAGAGTGAGTACAGATACAAACTCTTTATCAAAAAAGAGGATGAAAGTAATAATAAATATGCTCTTTCATTTCAAGTTGAGGAGCAAAAATCTCAAATAAGTTACTCTTTAAAAGATGGGATAAAACACTTTAGCAAGATGCATATCCTGCGTTTCGTCTCTTTTTTACAAGCTTTTTTACCACAAATCACCTTAGTGTTGCAAAAAGAGAAGATTTTACTCTCACAAGATATTTTAGAAGAGTTTCTACTGAGAACCGCAACTATTATCGCTAATCTTGGTGTGGATGTTATCTTGCCAAAAGAATTAAAAAATCTTCTTAAACCGAAACTCTCTCTCAAAGTAACAAAAAGCTCAAAAAGTTTACAATCATTTTTTACTCTCGATGGTATGCTAGAGTATGATTGGCAGATAGCACTTGGCGATACATTTGTAAGTGTGAGTGAATTTGAGAAGCTTTTAGCAAATGCTGGTGAACTGATAGCCTTTAAAGATAACTTTGTAGTGATAAGTGCAGAGGAAGCAAAAGCACTCTTCTCTCAAATCAACCGTAAAACTAAACTCAATAAGTTTGACATTCTCCAAGCAAAACTAAGCGGTGAAGCTGAGTTTGATATCGATTTAGAAAACTTTTTTGAGCAGATACTAGATGTGAAAAATATTATACCTCCAGAGTCACTTAAAGCAAACCTCAGAGAATATCAACAAAGAGGTTTTGAGTGGAATATCAATAATCTATTAAACGGCTTTGGGACAATTCTTGCCGATGATATGGGACTAGGTAAAACTATTCAAGCTATCACAACACTGCTCTACCTCAAAGAGAATGGATACATTCAAAAGAGGATTGTAGTAGTAGTTCCAACATCACTACTTAGTAACTGGGAAAAAGAGATAGAGAAGTTTGCACCTACCCTAACATTCTTCTCTTATTACGGTGCTAAACGCACCATTTTAGAGAGTGATATTTTACTTACAAGCTATGATATTGCTAGAAGAGATAGTGATATACTTAAAAAAGTAGGCATTGATTGCCTCATTATAGATGAAGCACAAAAGATAAAAAACAGCGATACCACCATCGCAAAAACACTCAAATCTTTTAAAGCAAAATATAAAATGGCATTAAGTGGAACGCCTGTAGAAAATAACCTAAGTGAGTTATGGAGTCTTTTTGATTTCACTTTACCAAAATATCTAAAATCACTCAAAGAGTTTACTAAAAACTATGCACAAGATATTGAGATAAACAAAGACAGGACAAAAATAAAAAAGCTCAAACAGATAACAGCACCTTTTATGCTTCGCCGACTTAAAACTGATAAAAGCATCATTAATGACCTTCCAGATAAAATTGTTATTGATGAGTATGCAACCATGACTAAAGAACAAGCAAGTCTCTATAAAAGTGTTGTTAATGAAAGTATGAAGCGATTAGATGAGGGTGATGGCAAAGGGCTTATTTTTAAACTTATCATCTCACTTAAACAGATTTGTAACCATCCTAGAAACTTTGATAAGAAAAGTCCTTTAAAAAAAGAGCTTTCAGGTAAGAGTGAACTCCTACTTACTCTTCTTGATACAATACTGCAAAAAGATGAAAAAGTTCTAATTTTTACTCAGTATGTAGAGATGGGAAATATTTTAGCGAAACTTATTCAAAAAGAACTCTATACAGAACCACTTTATCTCAAGGGCGATATGAGTAAAAAGCACAGAGAAGAGACAGTAGAAAAGTTTCAAACAGACAACAGATATAAAATCTTCATTCTCTCTTTAAAAGCAGGAGGAACAGGACTCAACCTTACATCAGCTAATCATGTCATTCACTACGATTTATGGTTTAACCCTGCCGTAGAAAACCAAGCAACAGATAGAGCCTATAGAATAGGACAAACAAAAAAAGTAACTGTTCATAGATTTATCACTAAGAATAGTTTTGAGGAGAAGATAGATAAGATGATACAAGCCAAAAAAGAGCTCTCTGATTTAAGTGTCAATATTGGTGAGAGTTGGCTTAAAGATATGGATATTGAGGAAATCAAAAGTGTATTTAGTTAGTTAAATCTTTTTGTATGAAAAGGGTTTAATCCGTTTACTATGATTTGTGCTACAATTGCACATGCTTGTTTGAGACTCACATATCCAAAGTCATAGACATTATGATATTAAAAGAAATTATACAAGGAGTATACATGAGCGAACTTACTGAAGGGTACTTAGGCATAACATCTAGTGGAAGAAAGAGTAAAGTACCAGCAAAACTGGATTATGTTCAAAGTATAACAGGTGGCTTTTTAGCACTCTTTATGTGGGGGCATATGTTGCTTGTCTCCTCTATCCTCGTTTCAAACGATTTTATGTACTCAGTTACAAAAACTCTCGAAGGCAACTTTATTATAAACGGGGGAAGTCCACTTCTTGTGAGCACTTTTGCTTTTATCATTTTTAGTATTTTTATTGTTCATGCGGCGATGGGGCTTAGAAAAATGCCTGCAAACTTCAAACAGTACCAAGTTTTAAGAGCCCATGCAAAGAGTCTAAGACATGATGACACAAACCTTTGGCTCATACAAGCTTTTACGGGTTTTGTGATGTTGTTCTTAGGTTCAGTACATTTATATATCATGATGACTAACTCTTCAGATATTGGTCCCTACTCTTCTGCTGATAGAGTCTGGAGTGAATGGATGTGGCCTTTATATATTTTACTTCTTTTAGCTGTCGAATTTCATGGTACTATTGGTCTGTATAGACTGAGTGTAAAATGGGGTTGGTTTGATGGTAAAAATCCTCGTTCAACTAGGATACGGCTCAAACGACTTAAGTGGATACTAACAGTATTCTTTTTAAGTCTCGGCATTGCTTCTCTTGCAGCCTATATTAAAATCGGCATAGAACATGCAGATAAAGTAGGAGAAAAGTATATACCAACTTCTCTCACAAAAGGAATACTATAATGAAAATTATATACTGTGATGCACTCATAATTGGTGGTGGATTAGCTGGACTTCGGGCAAGTGTAGCTACTCAGAAAAAAGGTTTAAATACTATTGTTTTATCTTTAGTACCAGTAAAGCGTTCTCATAGTGCGGCTGCTCAAGGTGGCATGCAGGCTTCTTTAGGAAACTCCAAAATGTCTAATGGAGATAATGAAGATGTGCACTTCTCAGATACAGTGAAGGGAAGTGACTGGGGCTGTGATCAAGAGGTTGCTCGAATGTTTGTGCATACTGCGCCAAAAGCAATTCGTGAACTTTCCGCTTGGGGTGTTCCATGGACAAGAGTTCAAGGAGGTTCGAGAGAAGCTGTTATCAATGCCAAAAGGACAACTATTGTAGAAGACAAAGAGAGACATGGTCTTATTATGTCACGAGACTTTGGTGGTACAAAAAAATGGAGAACCTGCTATACATCTGATGCTACAGGTCACACAATGCTTTTTAGTGTAGCCAATGAAGCACTTAAACATAAAGTAGATATTCGTGATAGAAAAGAGGCTATTAGTCTTATCCATGAAGATCAAAGATGTTACGGAGCGATTGTACGAGACCTTATTACAGGAGAGCTTGAAGCCTATATTGCCAAAGGAACTTGTATTGCAACGGGTGGCTATGGTCGTATATATAAGCAGACTACAAATGCTGTTATTTGTGAGGGAATGGGAGCGGCAATTGCACTTGAGACTGGAGTGGCGACATTAGGAAATATGGAAGCTGTACAATTTCATCCAACCCCTATAGTACCCTCTGGAATCCTTTTAACAGAAGGATGCCGTGGTGATGGTGGTATTTTACGAGATGTAGATGGACATAGGTTTATGCCAGATTATGAACCAGAAAAAAAAGAGCTTGCATCTCGTGATGTTGTCAGTAGAAGAATGATTGAGCATATTAGAAATGGCAAGGGTGTTCCCTCTGCTTATGGTGATCATATTTGGTTAGATATTTCTATTTTAGGTCGTGAACATATAGAGAAAAACCTTCGTGATGTGCAAGAAATATGTAAAGTATTTAACGGTATTGACCCTGCTGATGAAGGTCCAAAAGGCTGGGTACCTGTTCTTCCAATGCAACACTACTCTATGGGTGGTATACGAACAAAAAAAACAGGTGAATCACAAAAACTGCATGGTCTTTTTTCTTGTGGAGAAGCAGCTTGCTGGGATCTGCATGGTTTCAATAGGCTCGGAGGAAACTCTGTTGCGGAAACTGTTGTTTCTGGTATGATTATTGGTAATTATTTTGCCGATTATTGTTTAGAGAATGATCTAGATATTAAAACACAAACCATCGAGGCATCCCTCAAAAAAGAAAGTAACAAAATCGACAAACTGCTTGCACTTAATGGTAAAGAAGATATTTTTGCCATCAAAAACACTATGCAACTGTTAATGGATCAAAAAGTGGGTATTTTTAGAGATGGAGAAAACCTTTCACAAGCAGTAGACGAATTACAAGAACTCCTCAAAAAGACAAATAACATTACTGTAAAATCAAAATCAAAAGCTGGAAATCCAGAGCTAGAAGAAGCTTATCGTGTGCCAAAAATGCTTAAACTCGCACTCTGTGTAGCTAAAGGTGCAGAGCAAAGAACAGAATCACGCGGAGCACACTATAGAGAAGATTTTCTCAAACGCGATGACAAAAACTGGCTCAAACGCACACTTACACACTGGGCAAATGAAGAGGACATCTTACCAACTATTACCTATGAAGAATTAGACATTATAAAAATGGAAATGCCTCCTGCATTTAGAGGGTATGGTGCCAAAGGCATGATTATAGAAAATGAACTTTCTGCACAAAGACAAGAAGAAGTAGATGATATAAAAGAAAAAATGGACGATGAAGGTAAAGATAGACATGAGATACAAGATGCACTTATGCAGTTTGATCTCCCAATGAACTATAGAGAAAAAAATGAAAGAGTAGGAGAATAAACATGGCTCAGCAAAAAGATGTAACCATATCGGTACTAAAGTTTAACCCAAGAGACAAAGAATCTCATCCTAAATTTGTCGAATATACTCTTCAAGAGACTCCTGGAATGACTCTGTTTATAGCACTCAATAAAATCCGTCAAGAGATGGACCCAGATTTAGCCTTTGACTTTGTCTGCCGTGCAGGTATTTGTGGTTCCTGTGGTATGGTTGTTAATGGAAAGCCAACCCTAGCTTGTAGAACTCTCGTTGCTAATTATCCTGATAGAAAACTTCAACTTATTCCTATGCCTGCATTTGAGCTGATAAAAGACTTATCTGTAAACACAGGAAAGTGGATGGATAGCATGTCAAATCGAGTAGAATCTTGGATAGTAGATAATGAAAAAGAGATAGATATTACCAAGATTGAAGAAAAAATGGAACCAAAAGTTGCTGAAGATATTTTTGAACTTGACCGTTGCGTAGAGTGTGGTATCTGTGTTGCTTCTTGTGGGACAGCACTTATGAGACCAAACTTTGTCGGTGCTGTTGGGCTAAACAGAGTTGCAAGATTTCAGATGGACCCTAGAGATAAACGAACAGATGAAGATTTTTATGACCTAGTTGGGGATGATGATGGCATCTTTGGATGTATGTCTCTTCTAGCATGTGAAGATCACTGCCCTAAAAATCTACCACTTCAAAACAAGATCGCTTACATGCGAAGAAAACTTGTGTCCGTAAAATAACTGTGAGAAAATGAGAGAAAATGAGTTTAGCAAATGATTACTTCTTGCTATATCATGGCATCTCTTTTGAAGAACAAAATAGTTCTCAATGCTTAAACGCCACCCTTAACGAAGAGACTTTAAGTCTCTGTTGTATCGTACTCACTGTTACAAGCAAAGAGTTTGACAAATGCATCTCTTTGCAATCTTTTCTTTCAATTTTCCCTTTGCTTGAACAAACAAAACCAAAAAATATGCAAGCCCTCCATCATTTACAGTATAAAATAATACAGTTACTCCAAAATAATAATTCTCAAAAAAACACTACCTTACTACAAAAGTATTTTGCGAAGTTAAAAAAAGAAAGTATTTTGAGTTATGATAATTATAAAAAAATCAATTCTTTATTTGCGTATGTTGGCAATAGCACTTTAGCATACAAACAAGAGTCGCCCAATGAATTTGTATTTCAAAAGGACAAAGAAAAACTTCTACAACGCATGAAAACTCTGCAAATACAGATACAAGACAAGAGTCTCTTGCAAGAGCTTCAAAGAACATTTGATTACTTGCATAATCAAAAGTTTTCCATTGGGATTACAGGAGTTATCAATGCTGGAAAATCAACTATGCTTAATGCTCTTTTAAAAAAAGAGTTGCTTGGCAGTTCTGTAGTTCCTGAAACTGCGAACTTAAGTGTCATTAAGTATGCTCAAAAAGAAGAAGCTCGTATTTTTTACTGGAATACTATGGAGTGGCAAAAACTTTTAGAAGCCGCCAAAGAGACACAAACGATGCAAGAGTTTGTGCAAGAGACACAAGATGCACTTGGAGATGAGCTTCACTCCCTAATACAAGAAAAATCTAAAGTACAAAAAGTAGCCGTAGAAGAACTCTCTTCGTATACATCTGCAAAATCTCTCAAAAAAATCTGTAATCTCATAAAGTATGTAGAGCTTGGTACACCTCTTGATTTTTTACAAGATGGCATCGAGATAGTAGACACTCCAGGTCTTGATGATCCTGTTACTCAAAGAGAGGAGATAACAAAAGGGTATATTAATAACTGTGACATGATGCTTCACCTAATGAATGTCTCACAAAGTGCGACCATTAAAGATGTTGTTTTTATTATAGATGCCCTTCTCTACCAAAATGTTACAAAACTTTTAGTAGTCATTACTAGAGCTGATACTGTTTCAAAAGAAGAACTCCAACAAGTCATATCATACACAAAAGACTCCATCAAACAAGAGTTATCTAAACAAAATAAAGATGCTAAGCTTGAGTATATTTTACAAACTATAGAGTTTATACCCATCTCTGCTTTGATGGCTTTATTGCATAGAACAGGACGAGAAGAAGAAGCACTAAGAGATGGTTTTTCCCTTGAGGATACGGGTATTCTTCAAATCGAAGAATACCTCAAAGAGAACCTTTTTGGTGCTTCTAGCATTAAAAGTGAACTTATCATTAAATCTGCTCAAGCACAAGTTTTACAAATCATAAAAAAACAAAGGAATGCCCTTGTTTATGAATTGCAACTCTCTACAAAATCAAAACAAGAGCTGCAAAAAGAGCTTAAGGCATTAGAGATACAAACAAACAAAGACACACAATATATTGAACTTATTTATGAAGAGACCCTTGCATATAAACAGAGTCTCCAAAGAGAGCTTCAAAGCTTAAACAACTTTTTACAAGTAGAATTTCTTGAACTCAAAACGCGTATAAAACAAAGAGTTGTTTCTGATGTTAGATATTCCCTTCAAGAGAGTAATACCACTCCAAAACCATCAAGAATAGAGGCTATAATTCAAACAGCAATAAAAGATGGCATTATTGATATCGTTCGAGACTATAGATATAAACTCATTAAAAAAATTCATTCTATTTCGGAGCAGTATCTTTTAAAAAATCAGGATTTTGCTTCGAGTTTTGATGAAGATATAGAAGTGCATGATATTGACACTCTTTTTCTCAAAGAGTTTAAAACTGGTTTTTTACTCTCAAATAATGAATATATTGTTCATCCCATTATAGAGCTTCTTAAAGATGTTACACTCAAAAAGATAGAAAGTTTTGATGCATTGGTAGATAACTCCGTACAAACTACGAGTAAAACCTTACAAAAGAGTACACAACAAAGAGCAAATAATCTTGCTTCAGAATTAATTCAAGTGTACTTTGTACAACTTGCCCTACCTATTCAAACAATACAACAGAAGCTTCTCCATGAAAGAGAGAGTCTTAAGAGATACCTAGCTGAAGATAAATCCCTTGAGAGTTCTCTTGAAATTCATGCAAAAATCAAAATACTTGAGACTTTATGAGTTCATTTAAAAATATATTTCAAAACTTCATTCAAGAGTACAAAGAAGCTTATGATAAAAAAGCACTTCCCTACGAAGACTCTTTTTTAGGTGATGTTCACAAGATAAAAGACAAACTCCTCAATGAGAGATTTTTACCCTCTTTAGAACTTAAGCAAGTTTTAGACAAACAAATTCGCCGTAGTATGTACCCTATGGAAGTGGCTATTGCTGGACAATTCTCCTCAGGAAAGTCTACTTTTTTAAATGCCCTACTCTCAAAAGATATACTTCCCACAGGTATTACCCCTGTTACATCAAAGGTAAACTTTATAAACTATGGTACCGAATATAAACTCAAAATCACTTACAATTCTGGTGCACAAGAGTTCTACTCTATTGAGAGTATTTCAAAGTTTACAGACCAAAGGGTTTCTCATCTTGATGATATAAAATATCTTACAATTTATGCTCCTTTAGAAATTTTAAAAGATATCTCATTTGTAGATACGCCAGGGCTTAATTCTCAGTCTCAAAATGATACACAAACAACAAAAAATATCCTTAAAGATGTAGGTGGGATTATTTGGTTAAGTATGATAGATAATGCTGGCAAACTAAGCGAGCAGGAAATTCTAGATGATTATATGCCCTATTTTCATACAAAATCACTCTGTGTCTTAAACCAAAAAGATAAATTTACTCCAGAACAAATACAGACTACAAAACAGTATATACAAGAGAAGTTTTCAAAGTATTTCTCTCAAGTGAGTGCCATCTCTGCAAAAATGGCACTCGATGCAAGAGCTTTAGAAAAACATATTCTTATTGAAAACTCTTTAGACAAAGTTGTTAAAGATTTCACTTTAAATCTTAAAGAAAACTTTGATGCACAAAACCTCAACTTTTTTGAAAAAAACTTTAGCACATTTAAAGAGCAAATCAAATCTATACAGAGCAAAGATAGTACAAAAAATAAAGCCCTTATCAAAGAATCCAATATTCAAGAGGTCTTAGACTTTATCAACAATACAATGCGACCAAATGCTACAGTAGCTAAACAAAACGCAATAAAAAATGATTTAAAGAATATCTGTAATATTTTATATACAGAGTATGAAACGATGTTAGGTGTTTACGATTCGCTTATTCTTGTTTTGCAAAATGGGCAAGAACCTATGCAAAAATCTTTTCAAAACATAAATAAACTCTACTCTATTAAACTACTTGATACTTTCAATAGTATTGAGGAAATTCTTCAAGAAATATCTTCACAAATCTATACAAATATAACAATACAAAAAACAAAAAGATACCAAATATCTCAGAGTACTTTTTTTAAACAAGAGAAAATACAAGAGATAGAGTTTGAAAGTTTTTTTATTGACACAGAAGCTGTCTTGAAAAACTTATTTTATGATGATGAAAAAATAGCAAAAATGATAAAACGCTCTATGAAATATTTTACAATTATAGAGTCGAGTATTGCTAACTCCCTTGAGGATATTTATGAGCAAACACATACACAAGTCTCACAATGGAAGGTACAATATCTACTTATAAAAAAAACTAGAGCGATAGGTTCTGACTTAGAATTTTCAAATATAAGAAGATTTGCTTCACAAATATATGAAAGTATTTTAAATGATTTTCATATTAGTATCCTTGCAGATATCACTCTTCTTAAAAAAGAAAATGCCTACTTTAATGCAACTCTTTCTTATAGCAATCAACAAAAAGTGCTTTCTTGTATGCTTCACTTTGAAGAGCAGATTAAACAATCAGAAGAGTTGCATGCAAAAAATCCAACTCAATTTACTATACAAAAACCGCGAGAAGATGAAATCTTAGAAAAGCTCAAAGAGAACTTCTCTTTTGTAAAAGTAGAAGAGTTCTTATCCATACATAGAAACTATCTCTTTAAAATCCTCAAAAAATCTCAAGCTAATTATTTGCAAATTAATGAGCAAAAAATTAAGTTTGTGCAAGAGTGCAAAGAACCCTACCTTAAAAAAATGTCTATATTACAAGAGATTTCTCAAGGTTTTGCATAAGCTCTTTTTGTGCATTTAAAGACTCAAGATTTGCTAAACAAATAAGCTGATATACATTTGCTTCATCTCGAATATCTGCCAAATACTCTTCTATCGCCAACTCTTGAACCTCTCCCTGAAGTCTTTTAGTAAGAGATATCTCTGCATCTGCTTGAACCTTTGAAGTTATCTTTTAGGTGTACTTATTCTATAAAAATTATAGTTGTTTAAGAAATATTTTAAATAACCATATACTATATATACTGGCTTCAATATTAGCTCCATTAAAAATGCTCACTAAAGTTTCTAAAGTTATCAGACTGTACTAATGTCACATCTGTAGATATTTCAGTAAAATGCTTCTTAGCGCACGCTATTTTTGAAGATTCACTTGTTTTAATATCTAAGCCTAAATCACTTCCCTTACTCTCAACTACGAAATAAAGCTTCTCGTTATTATCTTCTTCTATCAATACAGCCCAGTCAGGGTTATATGTTCCTAGTGGTGTATTGATTTTAAACCAGCTTGGTAGTTTTGTGAAAAGTTTAACTTTTTCATTTCTATTAAACTCTAATGCAAAATTCTCTTCAATAGTAGAATCATAAACTGTATGAGTATAGATAGATTTATTTTCACGATTTTCTATCATATTTGAAGAGAGGTACCCATATAGTTCTTGGTCCTCGAAACATTGTTGCGCATAGTAAAATTCATTACCTAACTTTTGGTATTTGATACCATCAACAACAAACATACTCATAACCTTTTTAATGATTTTAATAGCCCCATCGATGAACTTTTGGGGATTATTCTTAAATCCTTGTAATTTACCACTTTTTATAAGAATCTCAACAACATTTTTTCGTGTTAAATTAGTCTCATTTTGTAAGTAAGTCACGATATCAGGCAATTCAAAATCTATAATCTCACTATTTAGAGGATCGTTTTTAATAGTATCTTCCACTATCTCAACACCAGCTTTTGTGATTTTATTGGTAGCTTTTGAGTAAAGATATTTTATTTTTCCAACACTAAGGTCATTAGCTATATGTTTAGCGCACTCATCAACGAGTTTTTTAACATCAAAGTCAACTCTATAAGTTGTTTTATATTTTATCTGTTCCCATAGGTTTTTAAAGTCTTCACTGAGATAAACCTCTTTGTTAAGAGTGATAAGCTTCTTATCATTTGCATCTTTAACATTGAGATTACCAGATATTTTAGTAATAACAGAAGTGATATCAGATTGAAGTGCAGCGAATTGCTCAGGGACTTCAAATCTATTTTCTTTTATAGCGGTTCTAAGATTATCTTGGATTTTACCACGAGAATCTATATAGTTGTTATCTTGCAGATATTCATAAACTGTTTCACTGTTTGTCACTCCAAAATACTCAATATCTCCATTTTCATTCTCTACTGGGATATTGGCAAAAAAGTGTTCTTCAATAACACCAAATTTGATTCCCTCTTCATCTTCAATCTCTTTTTGTAATGCACGAGCGAAGTCTTCATAGTTTTCATTCGCCATGACTGTTAAAGTATTTACATCAAATCCTCTAACCCGCTCGCCTCTTTGATTGACACATATTCTAAGACCTCGACCTATCTCTTGTCGTTTTTTCATTACCGAGTTAGTTTCATTTAAAGTACAGATTTGAAATACATTAGGATTATCCCATCCCTCTTTTAAAGCACTATGAGAAAATATAAACCTAAGAGGCTCACTAAAACTAAGCAGCTTCTCTTTGTTCTTCATAATCGTATCATATGCACTCTCATCATCTTTATTTTTACCTGTACTATCTTTTACTCGCCCTTTACTGTCTTGTGCAAAATACCCATCATGGATTTTTGAAACTTCGGTAGCTGTATCTACATCTCCAAAGAGAGTATTGTATTTTGGTTTTTTAGAGATTGTTTTAAACTCTTCTTCAAACCATAAAGCATATTTACCCTTAACAACATTTCCCTCATCATCATAGCTTCTATAGTTAGCAACTCTGTCGATAAAAAACAGACTCAACACTTTAATGTCTCGTTGCTTGTAACGCAGTTCTTTATCTAAATGCTCTTCTATAGTTTTTCTAACCTGTAGTCTTTTTATGCTGTCATCATCAGCATCTCCAACTGTCTCTCCAAGTTTTATAACTTCTTGATTTAAAAACTCTATATACTCGCTACCTTTTTCTATGTAGATATCATTAATGACATAACCATCATATATATCTCTACCTTTAGAGAGTTCATACAAGTCATTTTTACTATTTGTATCTACTGGGATAACTTTTCTTTGTGTTCTGCCATCTTTGTTAACATCTATCTCAATTTTCGCACTTCTAGGACTTGCTTTAACGCTTACTAATCTTATGTATGCTTTATTTGAAGTGTCTTCAAGTTTAACATTGGCTACTTCTATCTGTTTAACGAGTTGCTGCTCATAAGCATCAATAGAATCAAGTTTATACATAAGGTTAAATTTTTCTATGTGTGTAGCACTGTAGCGAAGAGAACAAAGAGGATTAAGAGTTTGTATAGCCTCTTTTGCTCTTGGAGTATTATCAACACTCTGAGGCTCATCTATGATAAGTATAGGATTCGTAGAAGCGATAAATTCTATTGGCTTTTGTCCATTTAATCTATCATTTTGACGGTGGATAATATTTGCTTTAGTATCTTTTGTAGGGTCTGAAAAACTTTTTCTAAAAGCATCGATATTTATAACCATGATACGGATATCACTACTCGCAGCAAAATCTCTTACTTGCTCTAAATTTGAACTATCATAAACAAATGAGTCATAGTTTACATTGTCAAAAAGAGTTTTAAAGTGATCACTTGTAATTTCAAGAGTTTTTTTAGTTCCCTCTTTGATGGCGATAGATGGAACAACGATGATAAACTTTGTAAACCCATAGCGTTTATTCATCTCAAAAATAGATTTGAGGTAAACATAGGTCTTTCCTGTTCCTGTTTCCATCTCTATTGAAAAATCCATTGAGCCTAGTTTTTTAGATTGAGGGAGTCCATTACGAAGTTGAATATTTTGAATATTTGCAAGTATCTCATCATCAAGAAGTTCAAGTCTATTACCAATACCAAGGTCATTAAAATCAGCAGTGGTTTTTTGCCCCTTAGTTTGTTGTCTAACAATACTAAAATTACTTTGACAAACCTCTTGACCTTCAAATATATCTACTAT
>WFMY01000103.1 GCA_015488855.1 Helicobacteraceae bacterium | reverse complement strand
GATGTAAATATCTCAAACATAAGCACTCAAGGCACTACCATGACCTTAGATATTAATTAGGAGAAATCATGAAATATATATGTATCTTATTTGCATTAACAACTATACTCTTTAGTGCACCTGCACGAGATAGCTCAAGAGTTTTTACACAAAAAAATGGTGTCAACTTTCATGGACATCCAAGAGGTGATGAGCATCTACACTGGATAGAGAGTGCTGATGGGGTAATTCTTAAGTACAACCCAGCTACAAAGAACTATGAACTAGCAGAGATTAGAGACCATATCCTAGCCCCATCTGGTAAAAAATATATCAGCGGAGTTAAAAGAGCAAATAGTCGTGACACACATACCCTCACAAAAAAATCTGTCCTAGAGTTATGGAGAAAAAAGAGAGAGGCACATAGGCTTAAAATGGGCTATGGCAATAAATTCCATTAGTACTTAAACCATTTTACAAACAATATCACCTAGGGTTTTGCCTAAAGATGCGGAGACTACATTGCATTTGACTTTGAGTAAGAAACAGATATTTTTTCTATGGCTCGGGCTCATACATTCATAATTTCCCATCCCTTTACTTATCACTAAGTCTGCTTCATCAAAAAGTTTTTTAGCTTCACAAGATGCTCTCTCATAAGTAAACCCTGGCGTATTGACTCCACTATCTATTAAGTTACAAAGTTTTTCAAAACCAGCTTCTAACGCTTCTTTCATCGTAACATCGTTGATGATAGGATTGCCTCTTACCATATAAGAGAACTCTATCTTTGGATATAAGTTTTGAAGAGTTTGGATAAAAATGTAGTCAAAAATATGTTCGCCTACATTATCTCCTATAACTAATACTTCTTTTGCTCTCTTAAGTGCATCTTCTAATTTCTCCATATCATCATGGGCAAAATCAATACCATAGATTTTTTCCAACTCCTCTTCTAGGTCAAACTCAACTGCGGCTGCAAGGTCTATGACATTTCCCGCTACTGCAGTTTTTGTTGCACTCAAGAGTTTATTATTTGAAGCGTTGATTTTTGATTTTACAAAAGGCACAAAAGAGAGTGCTTTTTGCGTTGAGAGTGCTTTGACTTCATCATACAAGTCAGTTTTATTGGCTATTTGAGCCATCTTTTCATACACATAGGAGGCTATTTCAGGGGGAGCATCATCAAAGGAAAAATCTTTTGACATCTCTGTAACTGTTGTAGTAAGTTTGGAAGAGAGTTCTTTGTTCGCGTTTATAGCAGAAGCAACCTTAGCACTTTGGTTGATGATGCACTCGACACACTCTTTATCTATATTCATTTGTTTCTCAAAAATTTATTTTTGTAGCTTTAGGGGGTTGTAGGGACTTTAGTCCATGCCGTAAAAATGAGCTTTGCTCATTTTAGTATATTATTTGGTGTGCTCATCAATAGCTTTATTCCACATCATTTTGTATTTACGACGCATAAATTCAACTTCTTGTTGAGAAAGTTTAAGTTGTTCAGTGAGGGTTGCTATGGTTTTTCTATCTTCATCGTAGAGCTCTTGAAGGGAATTAAGCGCTTCTTTTAAAAAAGTATTTTCAACGCGTACAGCCTCAAGTGTTTCATCTTTAGAGTCTAACACTTTTTCATGTAAATTGATGATCGTACCTATGGTTTTTTCTATAAACTCTGGTTGGACAACTAACTCTTGAGTATTACGCTTTGAGAGCTCTTGAAGTTTTGCAGGAACAACCTCGGAGACACCCTTAGAAGGGTCTATGTAGCGAACACCATCTTCCACTTTGACACTCAGCTTTCCACGGTCACACATATCATCTATGGCAGACATATCTAAACCCGTTAACTCCATATACTCTTCATCACGCATCCATTTCAATGTAGCTCCCTTTGTTATACCCATTTTCTCAAAAAACTAATTTTTTGTAGCTTTAGGGGGTTATAAATTAATGATAGTCTCAATCTCCATAGAATCCATCTCAACTTTTTTTGCTTTACTTATTCTATCTTCTTTTAATTTTACACTTAACTCTTCATTGTTAAGTGCTAATATCTGCATCGCTAAATAGGCTGAGTTGATAGCACCCGCTTTTCCTATGGCTACTGTAGCAACTGGCATTCCAGCTGGCATCTGCACTGTGGAGAGGAGTGCATCTATCCCACTTAGAGCTGATGCACTCATAGGTACACCGATGATAGGTTTGACAGTTTTGGATGAAAGTACACCTGCTAAGTGTGCAGCCATACCAGCAGCAGCTATAAAACACTGAGCACCCTTAGCTTCAGCGGTTTTAATGTATTCAGCCGTTCTCTCAGGGGAGCGATGTGCTGAGGAGATGATCATCTCATAGTTCACACCAAATGCCTCAAATGTATCTGAACATGATTTCATCACCTCATAGTCACTTTTAGAACCCATTATTATCGATACAAATTTCATCTTACCTCTTCTCTATTTTATTTTCAAAATTATACACTTTTTTCTATTTCTTTGGATTTGTACCCATCTCTTGGGTTGCTGGTACTCTTAAAAAAGTATATGGCGGTAAAGATGCAGGAAGCGTTATGGGGTTCGTGTTTCCACTATGGACTGACTCTAAACTCTTTGCATTCAAAGCTAAAAGTTGTTTGAGTTTGAGATAAACTCTCCCATCTCTCTCGTAGATAGAGCCAACATCATTATCAACTAACGCTATCGTTGCATCTAGGGGAGCCATAATCTCTAATTCATCATTTGGTAGAGTTTTATACTTGCACATAAAGTGTGTCCCATCTACTGTAACCTGTCCACTCACTTGGTGTGTGCCAAGTTGCATAGAAAAGTCTAAGCTCTGTGTATCATTTCTCTCAAAAGGACGCGAAACAAGATAAGCATCTGTATAACCACGATTTTGCAGAGATTGGAGTTCATACTGGTACTTTTGTTCATCAAACTCTCCAGCATAATAGTCATCTATAGCCATGCGATAAGCTTTTGCTGTTGTCGCTGCATAATAAGCTGTCTTTGTTCGACCCTCTATCTTTACAGAATCTACTACACCACTATCTAGTATCTCTTTTATGTGAGAAGCAAGGTTGAGATCTTTTGCATTCATGATGTAGGTTCCTACACCCTCATCCTCTTCAAGTCGAAAAAGTGTTCCAGTCTCAGGGTTGGCTGCGTACATTTCATACTCAAACCTGCAATCATTCGCGCAGCTTCCACGGTTGGGTACGCGTCCACTTTGGAGTGTTGAGATAAGGCATCTTCCACTGTACGCAAAACACATAGAACCATGAACGAACACTTCAAGTTCCAAGTCTGGTAACTCTTTTTTTATCTCCACCAAGTCTTTGAGACTTATCTCTCTAGCGGTGATGATACGAGTCGCACCCATATCTACATAGACCTGTGCATCAAGCACATTCATAACATTGGCTTGTGTTGAGAGGTGCAGAGGGATTTGTGGGGCTAGTTGATTGCAGAGTTTGAGTACACCTGGAGTAGCTACGATGAAAGCATCTGGAGCTAACTCAGCCATCTTTAAAATATGTTTTTTTAAAAGTGAGAGCTGTGAATTAAAAGGAAAACCATTGATGGTTGCATAAACTTTTTTGCTCCGAGCATGTGCATAATCAATGCCCTCTTTGAACTCTTCGAAAGAGAACTCTTTTGAAGAACGGATACGCAAAGAGAAGTGACTTACTCCACCATAAACCGCATCTGCACCAAAATCAAAAGCGATTTTTAACTTTTCTAAATTCCCTGCAGGAGAGAGTAACTCAACTTTGCTCATCAGTTTCCAAACTGTTCAAGGAGTG
>WFMY01000102.1 GCA_015488855.1 Helicobacteraceae bacterium | reverse complement strand
CTTCCATCCCGTATCTCTTATCGGGTTGGACAGAAAGTCGATTCTAAGATTATTCTTGACCAGATGGGTGCAGAATCTCTGCTCGGTCGTGGAGATATGCTTTTTACTCCTCCTGGCTCAACAGGACTTGTTCGACTTCATGCTCCATGGAGTTCAGAAGAAGAGATTGAAAAAATTGTAGATTTTATTAAATCTCAACGCCCTCCTAATTATAATAAAGGTTTTTTAGTTGAAGAAAATCCACAAGACAATTCTTTATCTCGAGATAGTTACGAGGAACTGGATGAACTTTATGAAGAAGCAAAAAATGTAATCATAAGTGATAGAAAAACATCTATCTCCTATTTACAGCGAAAGCTACAAATAGGTTATAACCGTTCTGCAAGAATTATAGAACAACTTGAACATGAGGGAATTCTTTCTAGTGCAAATGCAAAAGGGGTGAGAGAGATACTTTGAATGATGTAGCAGAATTAGTTTTTACAAAACTATATAAATCATTTCAAGTAGATATAATAAACCTAGAATCTTTAACTGTCCAAGCTATACAAAAATTAGAGCAGTTTGTTAAGAGTAGAAATGGTATTTTTGACTTTGAACTTTATAGATTTGTTATACAAAAAAATATAGAGTTTTATGAGTTTGAGACATTACTAAAATACACAAATATAAAATGTTCATGCACTGAGAAAATAAACCATCAAACACAATCTCCTCGAATAGAATTTGGACAATATAGAGGGATGTTTTTTGTAGATTTAGACGATGCTTATATAGTATGGTTAAAAAGTAACTATAGAGGTCCGCACAAAAAATTTATAGATGATGAAGTAAAAAAACGAAAGTTATAGTGTTTCACTATTACTCATTATAGAAAAAAACCTTGTTTTTAGTGTTTACTTTTGTAACATCTTTTTTAATGGTGTTTTTTATTTAGGTATAATTATTTAAAATTAAAATTATAGGAAAAATGATGGCATTTTTAGATGATTATAAAGCACATACAGAAGAACGGATGGCTCTTGGTGTACCACCATTAGCACTAACAGCTAAGCAAGTATCAGAACTTATTAAATTATTAAAAGTTGATAAAATTCAAGAAGAAGAATACATACTCGAGCTATTTGAAAATAGAATTCCTGCTGGTGTTGATGATGCAGCGTATGTTAAAGCGGCATTTTTAAATGCAATCGTTCAGGGTGATACAATTTGTCATGCTATTGATAAAGTTTACGCTATTAGGATTCTTGGAAAAATGTTAGGTGGGTTTAATGTCGGTCCACTTATAGAAGCACTAAAATCTGCACATGTAGAAATAGCACAAGCTGCAACAGATGAGTTAAAAAACACTATCCTAGTTTATGATTCTTTTAACGAAGTTAAAGATCTGATGGACCAAGGCAATTCATTTGCAAAAGAGCTTATAGAATCTTGGGCAAAAGCCCAATGGTTTACAAATAAACCTGCGATGGAAGAAGAGATTACGGTAACTGTATATAAAATTCCTGGTGAAACAAATACTGATGATCTTTCACCTGCAAGTGAAGCTTTTACAAGAGCAGACATACCTCTTCATGCAAACTCGATGTTAATAAATAGAATGGATAATCCATTAGATACTATGAAAGAACTTAAAGCTAAAGGATATCCACTTGCGTATGTTGGGGATGTCGTTGGGACTGGTTCATCTCGTAAGTCAGGCATTAACTCAGTCCAGTGGCACATGGGTGAAGATATCCCAGGTATTCCAAACAAAAGAACTGGTGGTATTGTTATCGGTGATATTATCGCTCCTATCTTCTTTAATACGGCAGAAGATTCAGGGTGTATCCCTATTGCTGCACCTACAAAAGAGTTAAATACTGGCGATATTATTACTGTTAAACCGTTTGATGGTACAATTATCAAAGATGGTAAAGTTGTTTCAACATACGAAATCACTCCAAATACTCTTCCAGATGAGATGCGTGCTGGTGGTCGTATTCCACTTATTATTGGAAAAGGTTTAACCGCTAAAGCTAGAGAAGCTCTTGGTATGGATGCTGGAGATATCTTTATGACTCCTGCGCAACCTGCTAATAATGGTAAAGGTTATACTCTTGCACAAAAGATTGTAGGTCGTGCTTGTGGAGTCGATGGTATTAAACCGAATGTTTATTGTGAGCCAATAGCAACAACAGTTGGATCTCAAGACACAACTGGTCCAATGACTCGTGATGAGATAAAAGAACTGGCAGCTTTAAGTTTTGGTGCAGATATGACTATGCAATCATTTTGTCATACTGCCGCATATCCAAAACCAGCAGACATCAAGCTTCAACATACCCTTCCAGAATTTTGGACAAGTAGAAAAGGTTTCATTCTTCGTCCAGGCGATGGTGTTATTCACTCATGGCTCAATAGACTTTGTCTTCCAGATACAGTTGGTACTGGTGGAGATAGCCATACGCGTTTCCCTATGGGTATCTCTTTTCCTGCTGGTTCTGGTCTTGTGGCCTTTGCTGGTGTAACTGGCATGATGCCACTTACTATGCCAGAGTCTGTCCTTGTAAGATTTAAAGGGAGTATGCAACCAGGCATTACACTTCGTGATATGGTTAATGCTATTCCTTACCAAGCCATCAAAGATGGTTTGCTTACAGTTGAAAAGGCTGGTAAGAAAAATATCTTTGGTGGTCGTGTTTTAGAGATAGAGGGTCTCGAGAATCTTAGATGTGAGCAAGCATTTGAACTCTCAGATGCATCTGCAGAGCGTTCTGCTGCTGCATGTACTGTGAAGTTAAACAAAGAACCAATTATTGAGTATTTAAACTCCAATATTGTTCTTATCGAAGAATTGATAGCTCAAGGTTATGAAGATAAAGCAACCTTACAAAGACGCGCTGATAAAATGAAAGCATGGGTAGCAAACCCTGAGCTTATGGAGGCTGATAAAGATGCAGAGTATGCAGCTATTATTGAGATAGACATGGATCAGATTAAAGAACCAATTCTTGCTTGTCCAAATGATCCAGATGATGTTAAAACTTTAACAGAGATTCATAAATCAGGTCTCAGAACTAAAATAGATGAAGTATTCGTTGGTTCTTGTATGACTAATATTGGTCTTTTCCGTGCAACTGGTGAGATTTTAAGAGGCGAGGGTGCTGTTGCTAACAAACTATGGATTTGTCCTCCAACTAAGATGGATGAAAAAACACTTCAAGAGGAGGGTTATTACTCTGTATTTGGTATGGCTGGAGCTCGTACTGAAATCCCTGGTTGTTCTTTATGTATGGGGAACCAAGCTTCTGTTGCACAAGATGCATGGGTGTTCTCTACTTCAACAAGAAACTTTGACAACAGACTAGGGAAAGGTTCTCAGGTTTATCTAGGTTCAGCTGAGCTTTCTGCTGTTGTAGCACTAAAGGGTGCATTACCAACTGCACAAGAATACCTAGAAATTGTTACTGGCAAAATTAAACCAGAGATGACAGATGAAATTTACAAATATCTTAACTTTAACAAAGTAAGTCAAGAAGACTTAACAGCAATGGTTAAATAGTTAAAAAGGGTTTTAACCCTTTTTAATCTCTGACAATATCGTAATCCAAAGGGATTTTAGCTCTATAAATCTCTTTATTTATATGTAGATTTTGTTTCTGATTTGAAAAAGTAATCTTAACTTTATTTTCAAATTCATCTAAATATGAAATTGAATTAATTATGGAGTTTTTTGTAGATATTATAAAGATAGTATCTTTATAATGTGCCTTGTATAAGTTTTCTTTTATCTTCTTTGCATTTTTCATCATCTTAAAAAAATCGAAATCACTACTTACTTTTCTTATGATTACCTGTTCTATTTCTGGTTCTACAATGGTGATCTGAAACCTCGTAATATAAACATTTTTTTCTATTGGAGTGATGTATTTCCAAAAAGCATTTTGAGGCTTAGAAGCAACTATATGCCCCTTATAAACCAATACTTTATTTTTATCATCTGTGATTTTTTGAATAAAATCTGCATCAAAGGAAGTTACATCATTGAGTGAAGCAAATAGATGAATACTGCTTAGAAAGATTAATAGTATTTTTTTCATAGAAATTCTTTATTTTTTTAAAAATTATATCTTATTCATAGTTAATGGGAAAGTATTTATGCTTTTTATTATATATACTATGATAAAATAAAAACAATTTCAATGCACTATATAATTTACTATATAGTAGCATATATAAGGTTGAGAATGCTACAAGCATTAATGGGTAAGATATTTGGAACTTCAAATGATCGAGAATTAAAAAAATATGCTGCGAGAGTTACCAAAATTAACTCTTTGGAATCAAATTATAAAGAGTTAAGTGATGCTGCATTAAAAGAAGCCTTTGTTACTTTAAGAGACAGTGTAATTGATGATAAAAAAACTCTAAATGATGCACTTGAAGAGTCTTTTGCTATAACGAGAGAAGCGAGTATAAGAACTTTAGGAATGAGACATTTTGATGTACAACTCATTGGGGGAATGGTCCTTCATGAGGGGCGTATAGCTGAGATGAAAACGGGTGAAGGAAAAACACTTGTTGCTACTCTAGCTATCATCTTAAATGCTATGACAGGTAAGGGCGTACATTTAGTAACTGTTAATGATTACCTTGCTAAGCGTGATGGTACAGAAATGTCTCCTTTGTATAAGTTTTTAGGCTTTAGCGTTGGAATTATTTTAGATGATATGCATGATTCAAGTATTAAAGCAGAAGCCTATAAAGCAGATATCACTTATGGAACAAACAACGAGTTTGGCTTTGATTACTTAAGAGACAATATGTCTTATTCAGCAGATCAAATGGTTCAAAATGGACATAATTTTGTTATTGTCGATGAAGTTGATTCTATTTTGATAGATGAAGCTCGAACACCGCTAATCATTTCTGGTCCTGCAAACAAAACTATGCAGGACTATGCTGATGCAAATCTTATTGCTAAAAAACTTGTTAAAGATGAGCACTTTACTGTAGATGAAAAAGATAAAGTAATTTTAATCACTGAAGAAGGTATAACAAAAGCTGAAGAACTTTTCAATATAGAAAATTTATACAGTGCTGAAAATGCCTCTCTGCCTCATGCTCTTGATCAAGCTCTTAAAGCAAACTATCTTTTTGAGAAGGATGTCGATTATGTTGTTAATGATGGTGAGGTAGTTATTGTTGATGAATTTACTGGGCGTTTAAGTGAAGGTCGTAGATATAGCGAAGGTTTACATCAAGCACTTGAAGCAAAAGAAGAGGTAGAGATCAAAGAAGAGACGCAGACACTTGCAGATATTACATTTCAAAACTATTTTAGAATGTATGATAAACTTGCGGGTATGACGGGTACAGCAGAAACTGAAGCTGCAGAGTTCGCACAAATATATTCACTTGATGTCGTATCTATCCCAACAAATATTCCTATCACTAGAAAAGATTTGAATGATTTGATTTATAAAACAGAAATAGAAAAATTTAATGCAGTAATTCATACAGTCAAAGAGTTATCAAAAAATGGACAACCAGTGCTAATCGGAACTGCTTCCATCGAAAAGTCTGAAGTTCTTCATGAGGTTCTCAAAAAAGAAAAAATTGCACATACTGTATTAAACGCTAAAAACCATGAACAAGAGGGTGAAATTATCAAAAATGCTGGTGCAAAAGGTGCTGTAACAATCGCAACCAACATGGCTGGTCGTGGTGTTGATATTAAAGTGAATGATGAAGTAAGAGAGCTTGGTGGTCTTTACATACTAGGTACAGAAAGACATGAGAATCGTCGTATTGACAATCAACTTCGTGGACGATCTGGTCGTCAAGGTGATGCAGGTTCAACACAATTTTATCTTTCTTTGGAAGACAATTTATTGCGTATATTTGGAAGCGATAAGATAAAGGCTATTATGGAAAGACTTGGCGTTGAAGATGGTGAATATATAGAATCGAAAATGGTAACTCGTGCAGTTGAAAAAGCACAGAAAAAAGTTGAAAACATGCATTATGAAGGTCGTAAACAAATAGTTGAGTATGATGATGTAGCCAATGAGCAAAGAAAAATAGTCTATAAATTTAGAAACCAACTTTTAGATAAAGAGTATGATATTTTCAAAAAGGTAGATGAGATTCGATACGAATATATCACATATCTTTTGGAAGAAAATGGCATCTATGATGGTGGCACAGAAGAAGATTTTAATCTTGATGCACTCACAAAACATATAAAAGAAGATATCAATCTAGATATTGATATGGAATCTTTCGCTACACTCGCATACGATGAACTCCTAGAGAGCATTAACGGATTTATCAAAGAATCTTATGATGAAAAGATGTCAGTTCTAGACAGGGATGTCCAAGCTGAAATAGCGAGAGAGCTGTACCTAAAAGATCTTGATTCCGCATGGAGAGAGCATCTGTACGCTATGGACAATATGAAAACAGGAATTAGACTTCGTGCATACAATCAAAAAGATCCGTTAGTTGAGTATAAAAAAGAAAGTTTCAATCTTTTCTCAGAACTTATCAATGATATTAAATTTAATACGATTAAAACCCTACAAATAATTCAATTTAAGGTAGAATCAGCAGAGGAAGAAGCAGAAAAATTATCTGAACATTTAGAACTTCAAAGAAAACTTGATGCCCAAGCTATACATTTGAGTAACGAGGATGAAGCCTTGTCTTTAAAACCATCAAAAAATGGACCTTGTCCTTGTGGAAGTGGTAAAAAATATAAACAGTGTTGTGGGAAAAGTGGACCAAAAAAAGGTGTATTTGCTCAAAATGGTGCTAGTGCATCTTGAGCAACCCAATTATCCCATATCTTGTAAAGAGATTTTTACGCTTTGATAAGGAGCAACCTTTTATCTTTTTATCAGCATTATTGGCGTTTATGGGTATCTCTCTTGGTGTCATGGTTTTACTAATTGCTATGGCATTGATGAATGGTTTTGATGGGGAATTTAAAAAAAAATTAACTGTGATGAACTATCCACTTACAAT
>WFMY01000101.1 GCA_015488855.1 Helicobacteraceae bacterium | reverse complement strand
ATTATGGATACACCACAGGGTACATTTTGGGAGAAAGTCTAAAGAATGTCTCTCAAAGATAAAACCAAGTGGGATAAAAAGTACCAAAACAAACCACAGTTACTAGAGTTTCGAGATGCGAGTGCTCAACTCATAGATGCGCTTAAAAGTATCCCAAGAGGTGAGGCACTTGATCTTGCTTGTGGGACAGGAAGAAACTCTCTTTATTTGGCTCAAAATGGTTTTGAAGTTGATGCACTTGACATTGCACAAGTAGCCCTTGATACCCTCACTCAAGATGCACAAAGACTAGATGTTACGCATCTCATACACTCTACACTTATTGACCTAGACAACTATACTCCAGAGAAACAATACGACCTTATTGTAATGTGTAATTTTCTTGATAGAAGTTTACTCCAAAAGACTAAAGATTCTCTTAGAAGTGGGGGTTTTTATTTTGTAGAGACCTATATGCTCGATGCTAGCAATGAAAAAGAAAATTCTGATAAAAACAACCTTTTAGAAAAAAAAGAACTCCAAAAAATATTTCGTGATTTTGAGATTATATACTATAACGAGTTTGACAATGAAAAACATGAACTCTACTCTATGAAAAAGCAAATCATCCTTGCAAAAAAGATATAAATGACACTTGATGCACTTCAAAACCTGCTTCTAAATAATCTACAAAACACAACTACTGAATTTCAAAGAATATTTCATGGGCGTGGTGGAGTGTATGAAGGGGAGTCCAAGCGAAATCCTCCTTGGTTCTATACCTGATAACTTTTTGCTATAGAAGATGGTATGAAGATACAGCTTAATCTCCTTAGCAACAAAAATTCTGGTTATTTTCCAGATATGAAAAATGCAAGAGCCTTTGTCAAAGAACATGCAAAAGACAAGAGTGCACACTTCTCGCCTGCTTAACTCACCAGACTTAGATGTTGATTTTATCAAAAATCTCAGTTTGACAGCATCGATGAAAGTTGCTCCCTTAAAAATCTAGTCTTTATTAGAACAGACATCAAGACAACGATTAATTTTATTTAGGTAAACTTATGCAAATTATTAAACCTAAATTATGCAATAGGAATTTCTAAAATTTGCCTATGCTTGTGCCCAAGGGATGTTTAGCAAAAACGATAAGCCACCTCATTGGTGGTGCTCATTTTTGATGAATGTTCAGTGGGTGCAATGATAGGTAAAGTTTTTAATTTGCTATTGCATAATTTAGGTTAAAGGCTAGCTATGTTTGAAAATGTAAAGTTACCAGATGGTATCGATCCAGAAGTGCTAAATCATATCATGAATCCAAAAAACTATGGAAAACTTGAGAGTGCCAACGGCATCGGCGTTGCAACAGATAAAAAAACTGGTGAGTATGTAATCTTTTATACTCAGCTTGAGAACTCTGTAGTTCAAGATGTGATGTATGCAACAAATGGATGCCAAGATACGGTGGTAATAGGTTCTATGTTTACAGAGATGATAAAAAGTAACGATGTTGAGTATGCACAAAAGGCAGTGAAGAAAATGCATGAAAAACTTGGCGATATGACACCTGAACAACAAGTTTGTGCAGACATAGTATTTACTGCGTTTTCAGCTTCGCTCATCAACTTTAACAACAAGATTGATGGTAAAGATGAAGAGATGCATCTACTCACCATGAAAGAAAGTTGTACACCAAAGGAAAATCAATGAATAAGCTTTATCAAAAAAAACATGAATTATGGCTTCACATCACTTTTGCTTCATTTGCTATCAATGATGAGAGCATCAAGTCAAGACTCTATGAGTTTTCACTCATAGCATTTCGGCACATGAAATGGATGGGTACAGATATCTTAGAACGCGGTGATGATTATAATTATGATAGAGATATGGAACTTTACAAAAAAAATTCTGTCTTTGAAGTTATCGAGGCACTTAAAAATGTTGTTACAGAGACACAAGTACTCTATCCTAAGACTATACTAGGGACACGCGCTAAAACTGATGATGACTACCTACTTGAGTACCTTCGTCAAGTATTGGCAGATGATACAAACAACCAAGAGATTACCGCTTTTAATATGCAAAGAGTTTGGAACAATGGTGAATTAGACGCAAATCAAACAGACGCACTGACTCTCTTTTTATTTGAGGAACTTTACAAAGAGTATGAACTCATCCTAATCTATGCGTATATGCAAGCAAGAACTTCAAACGCCCTCCACTTCAATGTTTTTCAAGACCTCATAGATGAGTCACATTTCCACCTCAAATCTTTTGGAAACATGATGGCAAAGCTTGGCATCTTAGCACTTCCTCGTGAACTTCATGAGATGACCTATGTAGTCAAAGACCTAGAAAAATTTGTTCATGATGGCATAGCAGAAGAAGAAGCTGCAAAAGAGATGTGTAAACAACTCAGTGAGTCAATCCATGAAGAGAAACTCTCTAAATTTTTCGACTTCATAAACTATCAAGAGAGTTACCACATAGAACTTATGAAAAAACTTTTAT
>WFMY01000100.1 GCA_015488855.1 Helicobacteraceae bacterium | reverse complement strand
TATGGATTTTACTAACCCTAGTGGAGAGTTTGGACTCGCTTCAAAAACGATAAAAAATCTAGTAATGAAGATCATATCTGGTGAATTTCCCCTTCCAAAAAGAGAGTTTTTAAATATCAACATCCCAAATAATAAAGAAGATGCACAGATGAAAGTTACTTACGCTGGGTATCGACACTATGCAAATGACTCTCACATGCATAAAAATCCAAGAGGGGAAGAGCATCATTGGTTGGGTCTACATCCTCTTGATTTTTCTCCTCGTGATGGACAAACGGGGATGAGTGATTATGAAGCGACTCAAGCTGGTTATATTTCCATCACTCCTATTATGCTTGATTTGAGTGCTTACAAAAGTATGAAAGGCTTAGAGAGTTGGCTAGATATGACAGAGTAAAACTTTTACTTAAGGATGATTTCACAAAACTCCAAGATGCAAAGATTATATTGCTGGGTGTTGGGGGTGTTGGAAGTTTTTGTCTTGATTGTTTGTACCGTAGTGGTGTAAGTAAAATCACGATTGTTGATTATGATACTTTCGATACAACCAATCAAAACAGACAAATGTGGTCTGAACTGCATACGGGTGAGCTCAAAACTGAGGCTTATAAGATGCACTATCCTGAGATAGAGATTATCAACGAAAGAGTAGATGAATCTTGGGTGAGAGAGTTCGACTTTTCGAGGTATGATGTGGTTTTAGATGCCATTGATGATACCAGAGCCAAACTTGCCTTAGCCCAAAGATGCTATAAAAAACTAATCTCCTCTTTTGGAAGTGCAAAAAGAGTAGATCCTACAAAAATCAAAGTCAACGATATATGGAAAAGTGAGGGTGATGCACTTGGTAAAAAGATACGACACGAACTAAGAAAAAGAAGATTTAAGAGTAAATACACAGTGATTTATTCCACAGAAGAGATAGAGATAAAAGAAAAAGGGAGTTTTATGGGTGTGACAGCTAGTTTTGGTCTTGTTATGTGTGCTGAAGCTCTCAGAAAGTTAAGAAAATGAAAAAAATTCTCACCATTTTATCTCTTTTAAGTATCATGGTAAAGGCAGAGAAACTTATCGAGTATGACTATGAAGCAGACATATATTACAGTAATATCTCTGCATATCTTGACCTTGATAGCGATAGAAATATTACAGATGGCTCTAGGCTAAGTGAGACGGAACTCTATAAAGATCTTTTTTTGAAATCTTTTTCTCCAAATGTATTTTTAGTTGAGGCTTCTGTGCATCCGATGAACTATCTCGGTATGGCGTTTCGAGATCAAAATGAACAACTCTACACCCCAGATAAAAGACAAGATTTTAACTTTGTTAAAGCGATGACCGCTGGTTTTGAAGAGCCGTATTCTCTTTCGTTTTTTCTTGGTCGTATGATGGTCTTTAAGAAGAACAATACAGATAGACCTGGGAACAATAGAGCTTATATGGGTTATCTCCTTACCATTGGTGATCAGAGTATCAAAGACAATCAAACCCATCCTGATAAGTGGTTGAATTTTGAGATAAAATTGAAGGGGACAAGGGATAAAAAGGAGAGTGATTTGGACTGGAGTTTTCGCCTAGGAGCAAGGCTTCATGGCAACCCAGATTTTGTAGATGCGGTTTATCTAGGAGCACGCAGAAAAAGGATAGACTACAATAAAGGTTTTTTCTCATTTATCTACAATGTAGCCTACTCCTCTTTGGTAGCTGTGAGTATAAATAGTTTTGAGATAACTGAGGGAACATTTATCATAGATAAAATTTATCCAACTGGTTATGAAAGTTTGAGCCTTGGTATGGGGATAGGGTATCTTTATACATCCAAAAATAAATACCTTGGTGCTTTGAGAGATGCTGGGGTAGATAGACATAGGGTCATCTTTAGACCAAATTTTAAATATAAGTTTTAGGAAAAAGATTGTTTGATTTTTTAGATAGTGACTGGTTCAATATAGGCTTAGAGATAGTGTTTTTGATCCTTATCTCTTATGATGTGAAGAAATATTTACAAACAAAGAAAAAAGAGTATGCACTTAATATAGTGATGACTATAGGTTTTGCTATCTGGGTCTTGTATCCATACTATATCTCTTACAGTGGTTGGCAAGAGGCTCAAAAAGAGGAGATGCTCTCCCACTGTAAAACTATGAAGGATAAAAAATTGTGCAAATGTTTGGATGAGAGTACTTTTAAAGCTTACACTTATGATGAGTATATCGAGTTAGATAAAAATTCGACTAAATACACAGAGTTTATCTCAGATGCAAAAGAGGAATGCCAAGATGATGGATGGTTCTAAGAAGATCTCATGTATGGGTATTGTTGGTGATGGTTGTGGTGGCGGTCGAGAGTTCATCATAGAAGAAGGGGAGCTTTTTGCTTATGATGCACTTTCAAATGAAAGCATCACTCTTCTTAAAGATATAAAAAATGCTCAAAATATTTCTAAAAAATCTTGTGTTTTAACCATTGAGTGTAGAGATGAAGTATTTAAATTTGATTTATCCTTAATGAAAAAAATCTGATATAATACTTTAACTCAATTTTGCGAAAGAATATAAATGCTTAAAACATTACTCTTAGTTGTAACTTTTGCTTTATCATTGCTTGCCTATAGTGTACAACTTGATAAACCATCTCATGTCGTAACACAAAAAAAAGAAAAGCCTAAACCTCTTCTTTTTAGAGATGATGCCAAAGAGTTGGTTGTTGATAAAACTACAGGTTTAATGTGGCAGGATAATAAAGATACTAAGATGATCAAAAAAAATCAAAAAGATGCAAAACAGTACTGTAGAAGCCTAGTGTTTGCTGGATATGATGATTGGTACTTGCCAAGGGTTAAAGAGTTGAAATCCATTTTAGATCCTAAAAAGAGTGCTCCAGCTATCAAAAAAGAGTTTAAAAATGCGGTGTCAAAGCATTACTGGACATCTTCTCCAAACCTTTCAGATATAGTCAATGCTATTAATGTTGACTTTGGAAGTGCAAATGCTTACCAAAGCAATAGACGAGGAAGAGCGTATATAAGATGTTGTAGAGGACATAGCAATAGCCTTATATAGGTAAAATTAAAATAATTTAAAAGAGAGAAATAAATATGCAACAAGTTGAACCAATGACAATGTATGGTTATGAAAAGTTACAAACCGAAGTGAAAGAGCTAAAAGAGGTAAAACGACCACAGGTTGTTAAAGATATAGAAGAAGCACTAGAACATGGTGATCTAAAGGAAAATGCAGAGTACCATGCCGCTAAAGAGATGCAAAAAAACATAGACAATCGTTTGGCTGATCTCTCAGAAATCCTTGGAAACTCTCAGATAGTAGATCCTTCACAACTAGAACATGCCAAGATAAGTTTTGGCTCAACTGTGGTGATGACAGATATGGATACAGATGAAGAATATACTTATACTATAGTTGGCGGAAGTGAATCAAATCCAGACTTAGGACTTATATCTTTTGGCTCACCCTTAGCAAAGCAGTTACTTGGAAAAGAGGAGGGCGATGAGGTCAAAGTTCGTCTTCCTAGTGGAGAAAAAGAGTATGAGATTGAAGAGGTGAAGTATCAGGAGATAGTGTTTGAGTGCAAATAGTAAACAAACTTTCAATGTTGGTGTCATAGGGGTTAGTGGTTATACTGGACTAGAGCTTTTAAAAATGCTGAGTTATCATGCTAGTTTTAATCTTGTGTACGTTGCTAACTCGGAAGGAGGGACTACTGTTGATGCTCTGCATCCCTCTCTTAAAACCATCTGTGCCCTTGAAGTGAAAAAAGCAGATGCAAATGAGTGTGCAAAACTTTGTGACTTGGTTTTTTTAGCACTGCCTCATAAAACTTCTATGGCTTTTGTGAAACCTCTTATAAAAAAGGGTGTGAAGGTTGTTGACTTTTCAGCTGACTATAGACTGACTCAGGAGGTTTATGAGGAGTATTATTGTCCTCATACAGATGTGGATAATCTTAAAAATGTAGTCTATGGACTGCCTGAACTTTTCCGAGATAAGATTAAAAATGCTTCACTCATAGCAAATCCAGGATGCTTTCCAACTTCGGCGATTTTAGGGCTTCTTCCATTTATGGAGGTGAGAGTAAAACATACACCTATCATTATAGATGCCAAAACAGGTGTCAGTGGTGCAGGTAAAAAACTTAGCGAAGTAACTCACTTTGTCAATGTCAATGATAATCTTTTTGCTTATAATCCTTTTGTTCATCGTCATGCTCCAGAGATTGCTCAAAAGCTTGGCATTGATTTTGATGAGATAAACTTTGTGCCTCATCTTGTTCCTTTAACTCGTGGAATGATCTCTTCTATCTATATTCAAGTAGATGAAGAGATAGATGCTTTAGAGATGCTCAAAGAATATTATAAGTCTGAGCCTTCAGTGAGAATTTTTGAGAACCCTGTGGATATGAAAAATGTAGCTGGGACTAACTTTTGTGACCTTTATGTAAAACAAAAAGGTTCAATCTTATTTATCTCTTCAGCCATCGACAATCTTATGCGTGGTGCATCGAGTCAAGCAGTTGTCAATGCAAACATTATGATGGGCATTAGAGAACTTAGTGGCGTGCCAGACATAGCCTATGTTCCATAAGCCTTTAGAGCTAAAAGAGGGTGCGTTTCTTATCAGTGATGCACACTACAGTCCAAGACGACCAGAACTTTTAGAGTTCTTAAAGGCTATCAAAAAAAAAGAACTGCAACCTACGCAGCTTATACTTATGGGGGATATATTTGATGCCCTCTTTGGTTTGATACCTCAAACATATCAAGTAAATGAAGAGGTGATTGACCTTATAAATGAGCTTTCTTTAGAGTTAGAGGTACTCTATCTTGAAGGAAACCATGATTTTAATGTGGCAAATATTTTCCCCTCAAGTCAAGTTTTTACTATACAACAACAACCTATTCTGTTAATGAAAGAGAGTAAAAAAATTCTTTTAGCTCATGGAGATTTCATGGGTTCTAAAAGTTATAAAATTTATACATCCATAATGAGAAGTCCCCTTGCCTTATCTATTTTAAACATTATAAATAGTACCTTCAATAATTATATATTAAAGCATCTCTACCATTACTTAGAGAAAAAAAAAGATTGTACAGAGATTAAAAATTTTGAACATATTATCTCTAGTAGATTAGAAGAGAAGTTTGAGTGTGCTTATTTTATTGAGGGACATTTTCATCAAAATAAATTTTTGAAGATAAATTTTTTTAACTATATTAATTTAGCAGCTTTTGCTTGCAATCAAAGATATTTTATAGTAAAATCATCTCATAAAGAGTTATTGGTAGAGAAAATATTCTCTAAGGAGAGATGAAAGTATGGGTATAGATAATTCATTAAAAGTAGGCTCTAATGAGATGGAGCTTGTTGACTTTAGAATTTTAAAGCAAGAAGATGATGGAGTATATGAGGGCATCTATGGGATTAATGTCTCTAAGGTTCGCGAAATTATTAAATTTCCTGAACTTACAGATCTTCCAGGAACTCCAGAATTTATAGAAGGTATTTTTGATCTGCGTGGAGTGGTAATACCTGTTGTAAATCTTGCAAAATGGATGGGTATAGAAGAACCAGAAGAAGCGAGAAAAGATGCTCGTGTTATTATTACAGAGTTTAACAATGTCCTTATTGGCTTTATAGTACATGACGCTAAACGGATAAGACGGATAAGTTGGAGCGAGATAGAACCAGCAGCTTTTGCTTCAGGTTCTGGAAAGAACGCATTAGATGGATCAAAGATTACAGGTGTAACAAAGATAGAGGGTGATAATGTCCTTCTTATTTTGGATTTAGAGAGTGTAGTTCAGGATTTAGGTTTGTATGAACCAGATGTTAGCAATACACCTGCAGAGATAGATAATCTTTCTGGTGTGGCACTCATCTTAGATGATAGTGCAACAGCTAGAAAAATAGTTAAAGATGCACTTAAAAAGATGGGCTTTAAAGTTGTAGAAGCTATTGATGGAGTAGAGGGTCTTCAAAAGCTAGATGACCTTTATCAGATGTACGGTAATGAGATAGCTCAAAACCTTAAAATCATCATCTCTGATGTAGAGATGCCAAAAATGGATGGTTTTCATTTTGCAGCGACCGTAAAAGAGGATGAACGATTTCAAGATATACCAATTGTTTTTAACTCATCTATTAGTGACCATTTTAGTGAGATTAGAGGAAAAGAAGCTGGTGCTGAAGCTTATTTGGTTAAGTTTCAAGCAGATTCATTTTATGATGAAGTGTCACGAATAGTTCGTGCACATATGAAATAGGAGTTTAAGATATGGATGAATTTCAGGAGATATTACAGGACTTTTTAGTTGAGTCCTTTGAACTTGTAGAAAAATTAGATGAAGATCTAGTGGAGTTAGAAAATAACCCAGAAGATTTGGAGCTTTTAAATGGAATCTTTAGGGTTGCACATACAGTAAAAGGTGCATCCTCATTTTTAAATTTTGATGTCTTAACACATTTGACACATCACATGGAAGATGTGCTTAACAAAGCAAGACATGGTGAGTTGATCCTTACGCCAGATATTATGGATGTGGTTTTAGAGTCTATTGACTTGATGAAAGCACTTCTCAATACTATACGCGATACAAGTGCTGATGCTGGGATAGATGTATCTGCTTGTGTAGCTCGACTAGATAAAATAAGCGGAGGCACTGGTGATGTTAAGGCACCAGAACCGCAAGTCGCCCCAGTAGTTGAAGCATCACCTGTTGAGCCAGAGCCTGTTCATGTCGAAGTTGCAGGTGATGAACCAGACTATGAAAACATGAGTGATGAGGATGTTGAAGCAGAGATACAGAGACTTTTAGCTGAGCGTCAAGAACAAGATAAGGCAAAACGCCAAGCTAAAATTGAAGCAGGCGAAGCAGTTCCCTCAGCTCCACCTGCACCAGAAGAAAAGCCTGTAGTAGTTGAGAGTGCTCCAGAAACTCTAACACCTCCACCTCCGCCACCACCTGCAACAAAGCCAGTTCCTAGTTCAGGGAATGGTGATGCACCAAAAGCAGCAGCACCAGCTAAAAAAGCGGCAACAGTTGAGCAAACAATTCGCGTAGATGTGAAAAGGCTTGACCACCTAATGAATCTTATTGGTGAGCTTGTTCTTGCTAAAAATCGACTTATAAAGATCAATGATGATGTTGAAGAGCGTTATGAGGGTGAAGAGTTCTTAGAAGAGCTAAATCAGGTAGTCTCTATCGTTTCGCTTGTAACAACAGACCTACAAATTGCTGTTATGAAAACAAGAATGCTTCCTATCGGAAAGGTGTTTAACAAGTTCCCACGAATGATTCGTGATTTGAGTCGTGAGCTCAATAAAAAAATTGAACTTGAAATTTCAGGTGAAGAGACAGAGCTAGATAAATCAATCGTTGAAGAGATTGGTGACCCGCTTGTTCACATCATCCGTAACTCTTGTGACCATGGGATAGAACAGCCTGCAGATAGGTTAGCAAAAGGCAAAGATGAATCAGGGACTATAGGACTTAAAGCATACAATGAAGGCAACCAAATTGTTATCCAAATAGATGATGATGGAAAAGGGCTCGACACTGCAATGCTTAAAGCTAAATCCTTAGAAAAAGGTATCATTACTGAAAAAGAAGCCGATCAAATGGGAGATAAAGAGGCTTTTACTCTTATCTTTAGACCAGGATTTTCTACAGCAGCACAAGTGACCAATGTAAGTGGACGGGGTGTTGGGATGGATGTTGTAAAAACAAACATTGAAAAACTCAACGGTATTATAGATATAGACTCGGAGATCGAAAAGGGGACTTCTATGAAGTTAAAAATTCCTCTTACTTTAGCTATTATTCAGGCTCTCTTAGTTGGTGTTCAAGAAGAAACTTATGCTATTCCACTTGCTTCAGTTCTTGAGACAGTGCGTATCTCAACAGATGAGATCTATACAGTTGAGGGCAAAAGTGTTATGAGGCTTCGAGATGAAGTTCTTTCTTTGGTTCACATCTCAGACATTTTTGAAGTTGACCGTATCATGGATGGAGGGGAATATGCTTATGTTGTTGTTCTTGGTCTTGGTGCACAAAAACTTGGTCTTATTGTTGATACCCTTGTTGGGCAAGAGGAGATAGTTATCAAATCTCTTGGAGAGTACCTTAAAGGTATTGAAGGCGTTGCTGGAGCTACGATTCGTGGTGATGGTGGGGTGACGCTGATTGTTGATGTTGTTGCTCTTATGGATATGGCAAGAAATGTGAAAACTTCTGCCGTTGCAAGTGCTTCAAATGCAGCTGCGCAAATAACGCTAGAAAAAACAAAGGCAAGTGATTATACTATTATGATAGTAGATGACTCTAAAACAGATAGAACCATTATGAGAAAAGCGCTTGAACCACTAGGGGTAACCCTTGTTGAAGCGAGTGATGGACAAGAAGCCCTCAATACGCTCAAGACGAGTGACCAAAATTTTGATGCAATGCTTATTGATATTGAGATGCCAAGAATGGATGGTTATACTCTAGCAGGTGAGATTAAAAAGTACAATAGATATAAAAATCTACCACTTATAGCTGTTACAAGTCGTACAGGTAAATCTGATCGTATGCGTGGAGTTGAATCTGGAATGGTTGAGTATATTACAAAACCATATTCGGCTGACTATCTCTCAAGTGTAGTGCAAAGAAATGTTAACCTTAAATCGGAGTTCTTATCATGAGTGATAAATTAAAAGATATTATTAATAAACAGAGTGAACAACAAAATCCTGATATAACAAACTTAGATGATATCGTTCAGTTAGTTGGTTTTATTATTGGTGATGAAGAATATGCTATCCCTATTTTAGCTATTCAAGAGATTATAAAACCATTTTCATGGACCCGTGTCCCTCAAGTTCCTGCTTATGTAAAGGGTGTGTTTAATATGCGTGGTTCAGTTATCCCACTTATAGACTTGCGTGTAAAATTTGGGCTTCCTGAACAAAAACACAATGATGAAACGCGTTTTATCGTTATGAAAGTTGGAGATGAAGTTGCTGGATTTGTCATAGATAGACTGACAATGGCACTTCGTATCAAAAAAGAAAATATTGGACCAGCTCCTGATACCATTAACTCTGATGATTCTTTAATTGATGGTGTAGGAAAAGAAGCTGATAGAATTATTACCATTTTAAAAGCAGATAAACTTTTAAAAAGAGACTTCTAATAGGTTGAGATGAATAAATCAGGCTTAGAGATACAAAAAAAATCTACTACTCTTTCACTGGATTTTTTTGGTGATTTTACTCTTTATCAGATTTCTAGGTATGAAATTGAGATAGAGAGTACCCTGTCTCATAAATATGCTTTTATTGAGATTAATCTTAATCATGTAACTCTTTTAGATACAGCAGCAGCTCTATATCTCCACTCTTTTGTTAAAAAACTTGATAATAAACATATATCTCACACTATTATTGCAGATAAAAAAGAAACTCTTGATACTATAAAGTTAATACAAAAATATCATGGAGAAGTTCTTAAAAATTCTAAAGAAAAAAATTCATGTATATATAAGTTAGGAAGCTATGTTTATGAACATATCTTAGGCTTTCTTGCTTTCATCTCTTTTTTGGGTAAACTTTTTTCAATAAAACTTTACACTATCAAAAATATTTCACAGATTAGGTTTAAAGAGATTTTTTTTGAGATAAATGAGAGTGCTATAAAAGCAATCCCAATTATTGCCTTAACAAGTTTTTTAATAGGTTTAGTTGTTGCTTTTCAGTCTGCTCATCAGTTGAAACTTTATGGTGCAAATGTTTTTATTGTAGATATGCTTGGTTTATCCATTTTACGGGAGCTAGCTCCTGTGATTACTGCTATAGTCATCGCTGGTAGAAGTGGTTCAGCATTTACAGCTCAAATAGGGGCTATGAAGATTACTCAAGAGCTAGACGCTATGCGTACTATGGGTTTTGACCCCTATCTATTTTTAGTATTACCTAGAATTATTGCCTTGATGATTACTATGCCAATACTTATCTTTTTAGCAGATATTATGGGTATTCTTGGTGGAATGATAGTTGCCAATATTGATTTAGGTATTAGTACTGATATGTTTTTAAGTCGTTTTTTGGAAGTGATTCATATTAAGAATTTTTATGTGGGTATTTTCAAAGGGCCATTCTTTGCATTTTTGATTGCAAGTATAGGTATATATCGAGGTTTAATAGTCAAAGATGATACTCAAAGCATAGGTTTCAATACTACTAAAAGTGTTGTAGAGTCTATCTTTGCTGTCATTGTCTGTGATGCACTCTTCTCCATAGCTTTTACGAACTTAGGTATTTAAGCAAAGGTATTTAAATGAAACCCATTATTAAAGTAAGAAATATTAAAACTGTTTTTGGTAAAAATACTGTACATGATAGTTTAAATTTGGAGATACACAAGGGTGAAATTTATGGGCTTCTTGGTCCAAGCGGATGTGGTAAAACTACACTTTTGAGAGAGATGGTACTTTTACAAAAATACGATGCTGGTTTCATAGATATTTTAGGATATAATTTTAGCAATATTACTCAAGAACAATCGCAACACTTAAGAAGAGAGTGGGGTGTACTATTTCAATCAGGTGCATTATTTTCCTCTTTGAGTGTAGGACAAAATATTGCGCTTGGTCTGGTTGAATATAGTGATTTATCTAAAAAAATGATTGATGAGATAGTTGCATTTAAAATAAATTTAGTTGGTCTTGAGGTAAGTGACGCAGACTTATTTCCATCTCAGATAAGTGGTGGAATGAAGAAAAAAGCAGCTCTAGCTCGTGCTTTAGCATTGGATCCAAAGTTACTCTTTTTAGATGAGCCTACGAGCGGACTTGACCCTATCTCTGCAAGAGAGTTTGATAGTCTCATCTTAAAGTTGCGAGACTTACTTGGACTTACTATTGTAATGGTATCACATGATTTACGCTCTATTTATGATACTCTAGATAGAATCGCTATCATTGACAAGAAACAAATTATTTATGAAGGTTCTTTAGATAAGATTAAAGATGAAAAAAGTGAATTTATTCAAACATTTTTTAAGGCAAATATATAGATGAACAATAAAGTTAATTATACGCTAGTTGGTTTTTTGGTACTTTTTGGGATGTTCTTGATGGTTGGCTTTTCTTACTGGCTATTACAACCCTCAAATGAACAAAAGACAAGACAATATTGTATTTATTTTGATGAATCAGTTCTTGGTCTTAATCTTGAAGCACCCGTTAAGTACAGAGGCATTAAAGTTGGAAAAGTTACGCATTTAGGCATAAATGCAAAAAATTCTCAGCAAGTTGAAGTGCAAATAACTGTTTTAAATACAACCCCAATCAAAACTTCTACGAGAGCAAAACTTACTTCTCAGGGGATTACGGGATTGAGCTATATTAACCTCACTATGGGTGACAATAATGCTCCTATGCTTAGTAAAGAGGGAGATGAAGAGTACCCTGTAATAAAAACTACACCATCTTTCTTTAATACTTTAGAAAAATCTTTTGACAATGTTTCAACAAATCTTTCAAAAACTCTCAGTGGTACTCAAAAACTTCTCAATGATCAAAATCAAATCCAAATTTCGATTCTTTTGGAAAAATCTGCAACTGTTATGGGAAAATTAGAAAAAATCTTTGATGAAAAGACTATTAAACATATTCAACACAGTGCTAAGGTCTTAGACCAAGCAAGTGTCAAACTTGATAAAATGTTACCAAAGTTTGAAAAATTTGCTACTAATTCAATAGCATGGGAAAATAAAGTATCATCTTCGTTTCAAGCAATTATGGGGAGTTATAATGGGATTCGAGAGACAATGGATGTTTTTCAAGCAGCAGTTTCTAATGGAGATTTTAATCTTAAAGCAATAACAGATGATGTTATGCCAACTATGAACAATACCTTACTAGAAGTTCAGCAACTTATGCTAAAGGTTGAAAGTGTATTAGACCAATACGAAAAAAGTCCAGGCGATATACTATTTAAACAACAAGAGATTAAAAAAGGACCGGGAGAATAAAAATGAGATTACTATTACCAATACTTTTACTATCCGTATTTTTGGGTTGTGCTTCAAAGGTGCCTATGGCTACAAAATATAAAATAAGTGTCAATGCACAGGAAGAACCTTTAAATGTAAAAAATTCTCAATGTTCTTCTCAAAGTTTAAAAGTGATGCAAGCTTTTAGTTCTTCCTTGTTAATGTCATCTGATATGTATTATATTTTAGATTCCGATAAGGTATTTCCTTATTCTAAATCTGAGTGGGCAATAGCTCCTAACAAAATGATGAGTTCCAAAATTTATGAGATGTTAAGAGACATGAAACTGTTTAAAACAGTGCAAAGATCCAAATCAAGAACAAATTCATCATGGTTAATGGAAAGTACATTAGAAGACTTTATGCAGTATTATGAAAACAACAATAAAGAATCTTATGTAAAAATATCTATCAATCTGACAATCATTGATAATAATAGTTCTAAGGTAATTGCTTCAAATGTATTTAAAGTAAAAGTCAAAGCTAAAACTATGAATGCTGAGGGTGGGGTGATGGCACTGGACAAGGCTTTAAGTGAGATATTGGCACAGAGTGCGTCTTGGTTTGTCAAGGAGTGTAAGTGATTTGTGAGCAAGAGTACAGAATAAGGCGTGATAAGCTAGTTTTAGCATTGCCAAGTTTCAGTGTTAGTGTTTTGTTTAGCGGTACAAATAAAACCCGATCAAATGATACCAACTATCCTTTTCGCCAAGATAGTAATTTTTACTATATGACAGGTTTTAAAGAAGATAACTCTATCTTGATGATAGTCAAAGAAAAAAAGAAGTATAAATCTTTTCTTTTTCTTCATAAAAAAGATAAAACTGATGAGATGTGGAATGGTAAAAGGTTGGGTGCAAAAAGAGCGAAACAAAGGTTTCAGGTAGATGAAATCTATACTAAAGATGAATTTGAAAAAAGATTTAAAGATGCTCTTGATGAGAAAAAAAGTTTATGTTTTGATTTTGGATTAGATTACTCTAAAGTAAAGATACTTAAACGGTATGCAAAAACCATAGCTGCACATATAAATATAGCACCTCTGATAGGAAAGATGAGACTTATAAAATCAGAAGCCGAGATCAAGATAATAAAAGATGCCATAGATATAACAAAAAAGGCACACCATCAACTAATGCGTTTAAATAAAACCTCAAAATATGAATATGAACTCCAATCAAGTATAGAATATATTTTCAAAAAAAATGGTGCTTACAATGATGCTTATACCTCTATCGTTGCAGCTGCTAATAATGCCAATACTTTACATTATATAGAAAATAATAAAATCTTGAGAGAAGGTGAATTGATCCTTATTGATGCTGGGTGTGAGTTTGATTATTATGCAAGTGATATTACACGGACTATTCCCGTAAGTGGTTATTATACAAAGCCACAAAAAGATTTATATAGCTTGGTTCTTTCTGTAGAGAAAAATATTATCTCAATGATAAAACCTGGTATCTTAAGAAGTGAGTTGCAAAGAAAAAGTGAGGAGTTGCTCATACAAGGGATGCAAAAGTTAGGCATCTTAAACGGAAGTTATAAAAAGATTCTAAAAGAGGCTAAACATAAGGCATATTACCCGCATGGTATAGGACATTGGATGGGACTTGATGTTCATGATACATGTCCATATAGAGATGAAAATTTCAAAGAGATACCTTTAGAAGAGGGGATGATTCTTACCATTGAACCAGCTCTATATATTGACAAAGATGATACAAAAGTGCCTAAAAAGTATCGTGGTATTGGCATAAGAATAGAGGATGATATTTTAGTAACTAAAACTGGATATGAAAACCTTTCTAAGGCTATAGTTAAAGAGATACTTGATATAGAAAACCTTAATTAGTTATAGCTATAGCTCCAACCTGTAAGTTTATTAACCTTTGCCTCATTAAAGTTCTGCGAATCTGCTAAAAAATCCATAACAAACATAACTGTATAGGGGATGGTTTGCTGATTTTTTGGGTCAACTAAAAGTAATGGCATCGGCGTATCTTGTGCATCTGACTTAGCAAAACCAACTGGCATGAGTTGACTCATGAGCTCTGCTGGTGTAGCGATACCATTTTCTTCTAAAAATTTATCAAGTATCGCTTTTTCAATATCTTTAGGGAATTTTTCATCACTATTAAGAAATATTGTAAAATGAATAGGTGTCTCTTTAAAATGATCTGGTGCACCATCTGCCATGATAATATACTCAACATTTTTAAGATGCTCTTGTATCTCAGAAATTTCCAAATATGTATCGGTATTGATTGCATTTGCAACTGGCATTAAGTATCCTCTTTTTTTATAAGGGGTTCGCCAAGCTTCTCTTCTATTTCTGCTTGAATGTTTGCCATACCTTGCCGAATCTCATCCATAAAGTGAAAGGGTACATCATCATCTTTTGACCAGATTACTTGGTCTATATTTCCACCATAGTCATCACCTAGCTCTTTCATCTGTTCTTGGTACTCTTCTAAAGTATTGCAGATAACGACTCTATTATCAGTAGTATCTTTGAGTTCTATGCACCACGCAGTTCTATCTTCATTGAGCTTTACTAAACTTTCAAATATAACAGCCATTAGCGTTTAGTCTCGTTAAATCTCTTAGTAAAACCCTCAAGGTCTTTCTTTTTTAAGTCGCCATTGTAAACAATATCTCTTGGGTCCAAATCATCATCATTTAGCATCTTTGGTACAGCATCTCCATTTGCAATAACTTCCATATGAGCATCTAATTCATCTTCCGAATATGCCATTTGCATATCAGCAGTTATAACATGTGGAATTGCTTCTATAACACGAAGCTTTTTGAGTTCTTCTTCAACACCTGAACCCTCTATTGTGATGATTATATGACCAGCCTCATCATGCATATGGTAGTCGCACTCTGGTGTATTTTTTAGAGACGCTACAACTTCATCCAAAAACTTTGGTATAGTCTTTACTACGATACTTGATATATTCATTTTATTTTCCTTATGTTTTTGTTTATAAATTTTATCATATAGTTTCTGATAATTTGATTTTTATCATTACTAATAGGTATTCTTTACTAATTTTTAGCTAATTAAAGCACCATGCAGTTCCTATTTAATATTGTACAAGTTGATTATATTGCTATCACTTGAACTAAAGAATTGTTTTTCTCCATGAAATAGAATATTTGTTAATGTCATTTTATTTCCACCATATACACCAATTGTGTTTTGCGTAATAGTATTAAATACTATGATATCATTATCCTCGTCACTTGAATATCCTGCTAACTGACCACTAGGTGATAGTCCTACACTATATACTAAAAAACTTGATTTTTTATAATAAGAAGAATGAGACTTTAGAGAGTATACAACAGCTCTTCTATCTTTACCAGCAGTTATAATTATTTTATTTTTATAATCAACTTGAAATACATTATCTAGGTTTTGCCCTGTTAATATTTTCGTAATAACGCCATCTTTTGTATTGCATATTTTTAATGCGCCACTTTCATCAGCTACTACGATTTGAGTTTTATCTTCACTTAGTACAAAATCAGAAAATCTTGCACCACTTGCTTGCATACGCCAATTTTCTTTTTTTGTTTTCATATCAAAAGAAATAATCTCATTGCTTAGTAATGCTAATATGAGTGTATTTTTATTTAAAAATTTTGCTTTTGCAATAGAGAGTTTGAGCTTTTCATCAATTATTATTTTATTCATTTTATTAGAATTGATGTAAATGCGTCTATAACCTTGTGAAGCCTGCGAAAGAATTAGTAATTTTTTATCTAAAACATCAATAGAAAAAATTTTAGAATTGACTTTATCACCTGTAAAATCTTTTATTTGTGGTATTTTGATTTGTTTGATAATTTTTTTAGATTTAATGTCAAAAATATCAATTACACCATTGCTTGTTGCACTATATAGTTTTGTGTTATTCACCAAAATATCTGTTACCGCCCCACTTGATTTATATTTAGCAATTGGCATTATATTTGCACTGTAAAGGGAGGTGACTAACATAGTTATGAATAGCAGTTTATGAATCATTTTTTATAACCTTTATGTCTATAGCATCTGCTGGGCATCTACTTATGCAAAAACCACATGATGTACATTTATCATTGATTAGTGGCATAAACATAGCCTGAAAATCAATAGCATTATCTAAACATGGGTCTTTGCAGGAGAAACACATAGTATGGTTCCAACTAAAACATTTACTTTTATTTATTACGATAGAAGCATTGATGTTTTGTTTGTACTTAACATCAAGTACTCCACTCTCACATACGATTGCACATTCATCACAAAATGTACAACCCTTAGTTCCAAACACAATATATGGCGAACCATCTTTAGAAATTTTAATAATATCTTCTTCACAAACAGTGTCACATCTGTTTTCACAAGCTAAACACTCTTTGAGAAAAAGAGCTTCATCTTTAAAATATGGTGGTCTTAAAAATGTAGTATTAATTTTTTGGGCTTCACCTTTAAGTGAAGCACCAAAAGAGGAAAAAAGCTCTCTTCTATTCAAACTATCAACTTTAGTGATGAGTCCAAATACTTTTACCAGCCTCTGAGTTTTTATTCTCAATGTCTTTTTTAGTTACATAACTCTTGCCATCATGGATAGTTTTTAAACCAGTTGTAAAAGCTTTGCCGCTCCAACTTGATCGTTTTGCACCATTTGGAGTAGTAAACACCGCTTCAAAAGTATTCAGATTAGCATCACCCTCCGATTGTCGAGCATGACATTGCGAACAGTTAAATCTAGAATGTTGAAGATTCTTTGTTTGTGTAATTTTCACTTGATTTTCGTAGTTGTTAAGTGCTTTTTTAAATGTGCCATCAACAATTTTATTTCTAGGTCTAAAGTTAGTGAAATGAGACACTGGAATAGGTGTAGCACCCATTGCAGCAGCTACATCTGGCATATGACAACCAGTACATTGGTTTTCACCTGCTTTAATCGGTAGCATACCAGTTGTATCATGTGGTATTAATGGTGGAGCATCTTGAAATGCTCTTTTTATTTTTGTACTTGAGCCAGCACCTGCTTCTCTGTACTCAGTTTTTATCGGTATTGTAGAATTTTCAGTATATAAATCTGTCGTTCTAAGACCTAAAGATGCTTCAGTTATTGTTGGCTTTACACTAGTTTGAGAAGCCGACTTAACACCGTCGTTACAACCTACAATTAGCACTGCCGCAGCAATTAAACCAATTGAAATTTTACTTATTGCTTTCATTGTTACTCTCCCGTTTTTGTTGTTTTGCGAATTTTCTTAAAGAAAATCCAAGAGCGTCATCATCACATACTTCAATACATCTTGCACAATTTGTGCACTCACCAGATAAGACTGCTAAGCTTTGTTTATTTATCATATGTAGTACTTGACCCTCAGGACATACTGCTTTACATTTCATACATGCTGTACAATTTTCTACAGTATGCTGCACTCTTATAAGACTTGTCTTTCCAACTAGTGAATAAAATCCACCAAGTGGGCATACATGTCCACACCATCCATTTTTTAACACAAATAAATCAAAAATAAAAATGATGAACATCGCTGCCCATCCAAAACCTAAACCAAATACAATACCTCTATGAAGCATAGATATTGGTGAAATGAATTCAAAGGCTGTTACACCTAAGATAAATGACAATACTAAACTCAAAGCTAAAACCCAATAACGCATATTGCGGGATGCGGGTTGTCTCTTTGCTATGGCATCTATGCCTAGTTTTCTTCTAAGTAATGCTGCTGCATCGGTTATTATATTGATTGGGCAGACCCAAGAACAAAAAGCTCTTCCGCCTACTACCAAATAAAAAACACTCACTAACAACATACCTATAAGTAAATCTGTAGCCATAACTGCACCTGCCGCTAGCATTTGTAGTCCTGCAAAAGGATCACTTAAAGGAATTATCCCTAGAATTGAAGATGCACTAAGGTTTCCCATTAGTAGCGTCCATCCCCAAGCATTTGCTCCAAAGTATAATACAAGTAAACCTATTTGAGTGAATCTTCTAAAAAATAGATAACGATATTTATTCCATAGCCTAGTCATTAGTATAAATCTCCGCTATCATTTAAAGAATCAAGGCTATTTTTTTCACTTAATCTAGTTTTGGTTTTGATTGCATGAGCGTCTTTAACACGCTTATCGTCCTCTTTATCCCAACCCTTGATATAGTAATCACCTGCCTTACCTAGTGCTACCTCTCTTGGCAACACAAATATAGCCGCTTTTTCTGTTACACAAGCTTTCTCACAAAGTCCGCAACCTGTACAAACATCCGTGTGAACTATTGGTTTCAAAAAAGCATGTTTACCTGTTCTCTCATTTTTTTCATATACGACTGATATAGCTTCTCCTAAAAGTGGACAAGCTCTATAACATGCATCACATTGAATACCCCAAAATGCTATACAACTACTATCATCAATAACTGCAACGCCCATTTGGGCTACATTTATATCAAGTTTTCCATTTGTTGTAACACTCGATTCATCCAAAGCACCTGTCGGACACACAGGTACACAAGGGATATCAGGACACATATAACAAGGTATCTCTCTAGGAATAAAATATGGAGTTCCTAAAGGTTTGTTGTCACCTGGTTTAGCAAGCAATAATGTATCATAAGGGCAGGCTTCAACACAAAGCCCACATTTGATACAAGTTTTCAAAAAATCTACCTCTTTTAGGGCTCCGGGTGGACGAAGCAAGAGTTGTGAAGCTACAGCCTCATCAACATAAGCACTCCAAACAAATCCACCAAGGGCAGTTATCCCTATGCCTCTAGCCATATTTAAAATAAATTTTCTTCTATCGCTCATAATTTCACTTTTTTCTTATTAAGTATCTATAAACTATGCTTTATAAATTTTTACAGCACATTTTTTGTAGTCTGTTTGTTTTGACATTGGACATGTCGCATCTAAACATACTTTATTGATAAATACTTTTTCATCAAACCATGGAACAAAGACTAAACCTCTTGGAGGTCTATTTCTACCACGAGTTTCAACTCTAACTTTTACTCTACCACGACGAGATTCAACCCATGCACGACCACCTTGTCTGAGGCCTTTAGCTTTTGCATCAGCTGGACTCATATAGCATAATGCCTCGGGAACTGCACGAAATAGTTCAGGAACACGCATAGTCATAGTACCTGAATGCCAGTGTTCAAGAACACGCCCAGTTGCTAACCATGTGTCGTACTCTGCATCTGGCATTTCTGGAGGATCCATGTACGGACGAGCAAATATTTTTGCTTTATTGGCAAGTGACTTTTTCTTAGAAGATTTATCTTTTTTAGTTAGTGTACCATGTTGTAAAGCTTTCGCAAGTGTTCCATAGTATGCGTACTCAGATGTGCTTCCAGATTTTGCAACAGCTTTTGCAGCGTATGGATCGTATTTAACATTAAATCTCCATGCTGTTTCTTTACCATCAACAACTGGCCATTTAAGTCCACGAACTTTTTGATACACATCAAATGGTGCAAGGTCATGACCATGTCCACGCGTGAACGCTGCATACTCTTCCCATAGATATTTTTGGATGAAGAAACCATAACCTTCAAATACTTTACCATCACTACCAACAACATTACGAGCATCTCCATAACCTTCAGAGTTATCATAACCTTCTTGTACAGGATCTTTTTGATCAAGTGTGTAAGATTGAGCAATTTTGTTAGCAAATAAGATTTCATACATAGTAGTGTCGCCACTATAGCCCATTGCATAAGCAGCTTTTCTAACATCAGAAAGTGGTTTTTTACGAGGACCACTTGGAGCATATGCACCCCATAAATCATCAACAGTGAAGCGTTTTGAAAGTTCAACCCATTGCCAAGTATCACTCATAGCATCACCAACTGGAAGAACTTGTTGTCTCCAGTGCTGAGTTCTACGCTCTGCATTTCCGTAAGCACCCCATTTTTCATAAATCATAGCAGATGGTAAGATAAGGTCAGAAACTTTAGCTGATATACCTGGATATCCATCAGAAGTTACAATAAAGTTATCCATCTCGCGAGCTGCTTTAATCCAGTGCGATGCAGATGCAGAATCTTGATATGCATTAGCAACATTTACCCATGCAAATTTTATCAATCCATCTTCAATACCTCTATGGATAGCCATAATATGTTGTTTACCGACACCATTTAAAGTTGTTTCTGGAATCATCCATTTTTTCTCAGCCATTTTTCTGTGAGTAGGATTTTTAACCATCATATCAGCTGGAAGTCTGTGTGTAAATGTACCAACTTCACGAGCAGTACCACAAGCAGAAGGTTGTCCTGTAAGTGAATATGCACCAGCACCTGGACGCGCTTGTTTATTTACTAAGAAGTGAACATTATAAGCTAAAGTATTATCCCAAGTACCACGCGTATGTTGATTCATACCCATAGTCCAAAAAGATACTACTTTTCTACCTTTTTCAATATATAAATCAGCCAGTTGTTGCAGTTTTGCTTTGAAGCTCTCAAGACTTTCATCTGGATCACCTTTAACAATTTTAGCTGTATAGTCCAATGTATAAGGCTCTAGTGATTTTTTATATTCTTCAAATGAAATTTCCCAGTGTGCTAATGTACCACCAGTGTTTTTCATAGTATCACCCTCTTTATAACCAAATGGCTCTAAAGCTGGACCCTCTTTAGCAGATACTACCTTACTCATCTCTTTGTTGATAGTCTGCATCTCTTTAGCAGAGTATTTACCAGCACTACCATCAGGACGACGAGGATTTAATGATTTTTCATTTGCTCGTCTCATACCATAACCAAGGTTTACTGGTCCAGCAGCGAAGATTAAGTTTTGTTTAACAAAATCCCAATCAATAATTTTTTCAGCATCATCACGCATTACTATCTCTCTTGCAACATAGTTCCAAAGAGCAGTATCAGTATTTGGTGAAAATAAAATCTCTGTATCAGCTAAATCCGATGTACGATGTGTATAAGTTTGGATAGATACAACTTTTACATGTTCAGGATCTGATAACTTTCTATCAGTTACACGAGACCATAAAATAGGGTGCATTTCTGCCATGTTTGAACCCCATGAAATGACAGTATCAGTTAACTCTATATCGTCATAACAACCAGCAGGTTCATCAACACCAAATGTTTGATAAAAACCAACAACCGCAGATGCCATACAGTGACGAGCATTTGGATCAATCGCATTTGAACGAAATCCTGCCTTCATCATTTTTTGAGCTGCATAACCTTCCATAATGGTGTATTGACCAGATGCAAATACAGCAACTGATTCAGGTCCGCCATGTTTAAGAGCTTTTCTGATGTTTTTTTCCATTTCATCAAAAGCGCGTTTCCACGAAATTTCTGCAAATTTTCCATGCTTGTCAAAGTTACCATGTGAATCCATACGAAGTAAAGGTTTTGTAAGTCTATCTGCACCATACATAATCTTAGCATTAAAGTAACCTTTAATACAGTTAAGACCACGATTTACCGGTGCAGCTGGATCTCCCTTAACTGCTACTATCTTACCATTTTTTGTTGCCATCATGATACCACAACCAGTACCACAGAAACGACAAGCCGCCTTATCCCAACGCCAACCGCCTTCAGCTGAATTAGCTGCTGCTTCAAGTTCTGCTGGTACAGTCATACCAACAGCTGCTGCTGCAGATGCTGCCGCTGAACTTTTAAGAAATTCTCTTCTTGAAAGTGACATATTCTCTCCTGTTTAGATAAATTTTTTTGTTAATGTGTCCTTTAACAATTCATATACTATCTGTATATAAAATCAATTACTTTGACCCATATCAAGTAATTAAAACATATTCTTAAGTTTGAATGAAGTTATGCTTTTGGTTGGCAACTTTTTGTGAGTTCTTGAAGTTCATCTTTAAGCTTTTGAAGTTTTTTTGTAGAGTTGATTAGCTCTTCGGCTGACTCTATCATCATGTCTTCAGAATTGTTCAAATGGGCTGTAGAGAGATTAGAATCACTTATTGAATCTATAATTACATCAAATTCATCTGTAATCTCTTCTAGCTTTTCTGATGCATTTTGAGATTGGAGTAAGGCTTGGTTTGAATAATTCATTGCAGAATTTATTTTTTCGATAAAACAGTTGATGGTGTTACCAACCTCTACAATTTCTGTTTCACTTTCATCTTCAAGTTGCATAGGTTTGAGTTGCGAGATATCCTCGCCACTAATAAGTTTCTTTGAATAGGTCATAAATGTATCTACATGAGATTCTATAGAGCGAAGTTGGAGAAGTGAATAAACAAATATGATAAAAAAGATAAAAATGGAGATATATTGAGTTAAAGTTATATTGTAGATCTTTTCTTCAGAATTTTCTGTGTACATTGTTACAAGTTTATCTACATTATCTAAAAGAATAGAGTTACTCTTGTAAATATCTTGAACAATAATGTTGAGTTGGTAATCCCTTTTTGGTGTTTTCTCTTCATTGATTAATATTTTATAATTTTGGATATTTTCAAGATAAACCTTCCAAAGTTTTTTTACATTTAAAAGTTGAAAATTGATCTTTGGTGAAGGTACAGAATAAATTCCTCTTCGTTTGTCTCCAAATTGCAGAGTGTTTAAACCCTCTTTAAATTCATCAATGGCCGAATTGAGTTCATAAAAATCATAAGATTTCGTATAGTAGGTATAAAAGATATTCTTTGCTATTTTTTGTGTGAGCATCCTTTGTTTACCAACTATGTTGACGACAAGCGCATCTTTAGATGTTTGGTTGTTAAGGTAGATAGTGGTTGATACAATACCTACAATAAGTATGATGAGTAAAAAACCAAGTATTTTAATCTTGGTGCTTATTCTTGTTATCTTTGCCATTATTTTTCACCTTTATATATATTTTTTAATTTTTCATGATTTAGGATAGTAATTTTTGAATTTGTTATCTCTATTGTTTGATTTCTAGTGAGTTTTTTTAAAACTCTTGAGAGCGTCTCTGGTTGGATATGGAGCATAAAAGAGACCTCTTGTCTTTTTTTGGAGTTAAACATCTCTAAGTCATCCCACAACATAAAAGCAACTTTTGCAGTCGCGTCAAAAACAAGTTCACGGTTGACAACACAATGAAGTTGCGAGGTTTTTTTAAGAATTTCATTGATAAATTCTATATTTAGAATACCTTGGGTTAAAAACTTTTCTTTGAGTGCATCAAAATCAACTTCAAGGACAATACTGTCTTGTGTGAATTCCGCATTTGAGAAACAATGTATAGTACTCTCATCAATAGTAGTAAGTTCAGATATCATAGAATCATCATAGATATGGTATAAAAATATCTCATTATCGTACTTGTCTATTTTATACACTTTTAAAAGTCCCTCTATGAGAAAATGAACTTTATTGTTTGTGTCATTTTCATAAAAAAGAATAGAGTCTTTAGGGTACTTTTTGATAGTAGATATCTCAGCAAGAGCTTTAAGTTCTAGAGCATCCAATGAGGTGAAAAAAGACAATTTTTTAATCTGGTAAGCTAGGTCAGGCATGGAATGAATTTCTCTTTGATTGTTTTTTATTATTATGCATCATATCACAATTTATTAGTTTAATTGCTTAAACGCAGTTGGTATAGAAATTGCTTCAGTTGATTATGAAATTTATAGAAGCATTAAAACTCCGTAGCAAGCTCTTCTTTTTATTTATGCTAATTACGAGTGGTTTGATAATTATTGGGATAATGGGTGCTATAAACATAGGTGCTATGAAAAAGAATCTTGATTCATTGTACTTTGGTTCACTTGTGCCAGTGACAGAGCTCAATGAAATCCTCCAAGTCTATCATGGAAACCTAACAAATGTAATCTATAAGGCAAAGTCTAATGAGATATCTAAAGATCAAGTAAACCTAGAGATTCTTTCATCTTTAAAGAAGGTCAAACAACAGTGGCAAAGCTATAAAAAGCATTTTAAAAGAGATGAAGAATTGCAGTATGTCGAGTATGTCTCATTAGAAATAGAAGCCCTGAATAACTATTTTTTAAAAATACGCAATATTAATAATAAAGAAGATGCTCTGCGTAAACTCTCTATTGAAACTTTAGAGACTAAAATAGCCCATATCCATAAAACTATCAAAAAATTGATTAATTATGAAGTAGAGATAGCGGTATATGAAAGGAAAAAGTTTTTAGTCACTTATGATGCCATTATGAAAGAAGTTGGTGTTGTTCTTGTAACAATTATTTTAGGTGTGTTATTCATCTCTTTTTATGTATTTAAAAGTATTCAAAATGACCAAACAAGACTTGAAATAGCAACGAAACGACTAAAAAAAGCAAATAAAAAACTTGAGAATGTTTCCTATACAGATGTATTGACATCTCTTCACAACAGGCGTTACTTTAATTTTGTGTATGACAAAGAACTCAAGCGAGCAAAAAGAGAAAGAAAGTTCATCACATTTATGATGCTTGACATAGACTTTTTTAAACAATATAATGACACTTATGGTCATATGGAAGGGGATAAGGCTCTTGTGAATGTGGCAAGTGCTCTCAAGGAGTTACTGAAGCGTCCTAGTGATTATGTCTTTAGGCTTGGTGGTGAAGAGTTTGGAGTAATACTTTCAGATACAGATGCAAAAAATAGTGAGAAAGTAGCTTCAAAAATATGTGAAGCTATCAAAAGTAAAAAAATTCCTCATAAAAACTCAAGTGCAAGTGAGTATGTAACCATATCAATTGGTCTTGTTTGCTGTGTAGCAGATGATGCACTTGATGAAAATTTCCTAATAAGTAAAGCAGATGAGATGCTCTATGAAGCCAAAAATAATGGTCGAGATACTTATGTGTTGACAACAGATGTTGCAGACTTAAAAGAGGTAGCAGCATAATAAATAAAGGTAGTAAATGGCATATTTAGAAGTAGATGATACAGATTTTCAGCAAATTTTAGAAGAAGAGTTCCACAAGGGGCAGATAGTGATACTTAAGTTTTATACCCAAATGTGTGATGCCTGTATGGCTTTAGACATGGAACTTGAAGATGTGGATGATGAAAATGAAAATGTTTCAGTGCTAGCGGTTGATTGTAGTGAGTGTGAATATACAGCTAGCAGATTTAGTGTTGTTCAAGTTCCAACTATGGTTATCATGAAAGACGCTACAACAACCCTGCTTCACAAAGAGGGTGTCATGCTATCGCAAGATATAGAAGAGATTCTTAATCAAGGTTAATGTTTTGATTTAAACTTAAAACCTTGCTCTATTAAAAGAGGTCGTAGCTTTTCTTTGAGCTCGCCCTGAAACTCCATGAAATTATTTTTATATGTACCACCACAACCAAGTTTTTTCTTGAGTGACTTTAGTAGTGTTGAAGCACGCTCTTTAGAGATCATAAATTCACCTACGAGGGTAACAGTTTTGCCTTTTCTTTTTTCTTTAGAGAAAAAAAGTTGATGCTTTGATGGTTCCAAATCTTCATCTAAAATCTTCGTTTTTCTTAGTGAACTCACTTGCACCCATGAATCACTTAAGTCCGTGCCTATAAATATATCTAGTTTTTTTCCTCTACTCATCTACTTTTCCTTTTCTATGATTGCCACTGCACTTATTTTTTGGTGAATCAGATAAGGATATGGAGTGCTCAAATGATTTAAGCAGAGTGTAAAATAATTTCGTAACATTCTAAAAGTTCTTGAAATCTTTTAGTATGGAGTATTATAAGCTCTTTGTTCTCACTTGCAACTCTATCTGGATGTAACTCTTTTGCTAAGTATTTATACTGTTTTTTTATACTTTTTATATCATCAGTAGGATGCATTTGTAAAACCATATATGCACTACTCAGTGGAGAGATTATTTTTATCTCTTGCTTTTCTTCTTTGGGCGTATAAAAAAAATCATTCATTTCTTGTTTATTGTAGATATGTTTATGTGGCACATTTATAATCTTATATGAATTTAAAAACTTTTGAAGTCTCTCTTTTTCATATGGAGTCTCTAGTTTTAGTTCTAAATATGTTGGTAGGCTTGTCATCCTAACTTGTAAAAAAGTTTTTAGTTTTAAAGCTATTTGAGAGTTTTGTGGCGTGATTGTTAGATGAACTGTTTCGTTATCTATAATTTTATATCTCATTAAATGAATAATTTTTTGAGGTAATACTATTTTAATAGCTTTATGATAGCGTTGAAGTAGAGACTCTTTGAGTTCTGGTAGGGGTTTGTTTTTTTTACTGTAAAGAGAGTAAAGCCATTTGAGTAAAAATGTACGATGATAGAGATTTGCTTTAGAAGCAGGAATGTTTATGCTATTTTCAACTATCGTTCGAGAATTGAAATGGGCACTGATGTAATGTTGAATATATTCTATATTCATAGATTTAGAGTTTATTTTAACAATAGTTTCATGAACACCAAATAATATCTGCATACAGGTAAAAAGCAATTGTTATTCCATTGTTACGATTCCTCTGCTAATGCTTTTTGATAAAATCTTTTATTAAAAGGTATGAAAGATACCTTTGTAGATGTAAAAATAATACTACAGTCATAATAGAGATGCAAGTGCTAAATAATGAAGGTTTTGAAAAAGGAAAAGAGGAAGAAAAAAAAGACTTATTATAAATGCATATAGAAATGGGATGCCAACAAATCTAATAGGTGATTTTGTTGATATGAACGATGAAGATATCATAGCGTTTTTAGAACAGTTGAAAATCTATAGGTTAACTCTAAAGTCTCTCAATATTCTCATGCCCATACCTCTGATGTGAAGTAGGCAAATTCCTCCCCCTTTAAGTTTATATTAAATTTGATAAAGATATAATTAAGTAATATTATTTTTTGTGGAGGAAATATGGGAAAAATACTGATTGTAGATGATTCTAGTCTTATCCGTTCTGTTGCAGCTGGTGCTGCAACAGAAGCTGGACATGAACCGATAGTTGCAGAAAACGGACAAGAAGGTTTAGATATTTTAGCAAAAGAGAAGATTGACCTAATCTTTTCAGATGTAAATATGCCTATTATGGGTGGATTGGAGATGGTAGAGAGCATCAAACAAAATGATGCTTATAAATATATACCTATCATTATGCTCACAACAGAGTCAAATCCTGACCTAAAAGCAAAAGGGCAAGCACTAGGTGTAAAAGCTTGGATGCTTAAGCCGTTTAACAAAAAGAAGTTTTTTATGGTTGTTAAAAAACTTCTCGCTTAATTGGAGTAAGATGAAAATAGATAAAGATGAGCTTACGATTTATGAAGTAGAAGCTTTTTACGAAGAGTTGTTGGCTGAGTTTGACAAAGGTGATGTTAGTGTTGATGTTAGCAATCTGAACAGGATAGATATGAGTGTTATTCAGCTTTTACTAAGTGCAAAAAAAAGTTGCGAAGAATCTTCTAAAGCTTTTCAAATGATAGGTACAAATAGTGAAGTAAGAAAAATATTTAAAGAGTCTGGATGTCAAGCCTTACTAGGAGCTAGTGATGAATGAAGAACTAGAACTTTTTGTAGAAGATGTTGATGAACAGCTGACATTTATGGAAAATGCTCTTATAAGTATGCAAGAAGATGGTGTAGATGATGAGAGTGTAGGTGCACTGTTTCGTGCGATGCATACCATCAAAGGTACTGCTGGTATGTTTGGCTTTGATGATGTTGTGGGTTTTGCTCATGTTGCTGAAAATCTTCTGAGTGATGTAAGAGATGGTAAAGTTGAGTTAAACGAGGAGATGATAGAGACTTTTTTACAGTCTAAAGATCATGCACAAACCCTTGTTGATTTAGCAGTGGATGGTGAAGCACTTGATGCTCAGGTACAAGCTAAAAATGACAATCTTTTAGCCATACTTAAGTCGATGCTCCCAGATGCTAAAAAGAATCTCTTAAAGATAGATGCAGAGATTTTACAAGAGCAAGAGGGTGGTGAAAAAACTTGGCATATCTCTTTAAGACTCAAGCCACATTTTTTTGCAAGTGGTATGGATATCATAAACATATTAAACTTTTTCAATATACTTGGAGAGGTAAAAAAACTTTTATGTATAGATACAAATATTCCTGCACTTAAAGATATAAACCCTACGGAAGCTTATATAGGGTATGAGATACTTTTTTTGAGTGATGCCGCCTATGCTGAGATAGAAGAAATTTTTGAGTTTGTTATGGATGATGTTGTACTTGAGATATTTGAGGCAACCGATATGGATATGCTACAAGCTCTATGTGACAGCGAAGAGGGACTCAGAGAGGAGCTTGTGTTTGCTGGCTTTGATAATGCTTCGAGGGTAAGAAGCGCAGGTGTAAAAGAAAAAGAGCTTGAAAAAACAGAGGTGAAAGAGACAAAAAAAGAGACAAAGAAAGAGGCAAAGAAAGAGACAAAGAAAAGTTTCTCTTTGCGTGTTGACTCAAGCAAAATAGATCAGCTTATAAACCAAATCTCAGAGATGGTAATAGCCAACGCAAAAGTAACTCAAAGAGCTGATGTCCTTGATGATAATGAGTTGAGTGAATCAGCAACTATACTCAGCGATATGTTAGAAGAGATACGAACAGGCATTATGAACATTCGTATGGTTCAGGTTGGTGATAGTTTCAACAAGTTTAAGCGAATCGTTAATGATGTAGCTAAAAAAGTAGACAAAGAGATAGACTTTGAGATAGTTGGTGGTGAAACTGAACTTGATAAGATGGTGGTTGAGAAGATTTCTGACCCACTTATGCACATGCTTAGAAACTCTATAGACCATGGAATAGAAACACCGCAGGAGAGAAAAGCAGTTGGAAAAAGTCCTAAAGGGCATGTGTCGCTTAAAACTTATCCTGATGCAGGTACCATAGTCATAGAGATAAGTGATGATGGACGAGGTCTCCCAAGAGACAAGATTTTAGCAAAAGCGATAACAAATGGTCTTGTAGAAGAGAATAATAATCTTAGTGACAAAGAGATTTACAACCTTATTTTTGCAGCAGGACTCTCTACCGCTGAAAAAGTATCAGACATCTCGGGTCGTGGTGTTGGGATGGATGTTGTCAAGAGAAATATAGAAGCACTTCGTGGAACGGTAGAGATAGACTCTAAACCAAACGAAGGAAGTCTCTTTACTATACGCCTTCCACTTACACTTGCCATTATAGATGGTTTTCTAATCCAGTCAGGAAATACGAAGTATATCATCCCTTTAGAGATGATTCAAGAGTGTATAGAACTTGATGCACACTACAAAAAAGAGATGGATGGAAATGAGTTTATAAATCTTCGTGATTCCATGCTTCCTCTTTTAGATGTTCGTAGTTATCTTGATGAGCAAGAGACACAAAGCCAAAGAGAAAATATCGTAGTGGTTCGTTATGGAGAGTATAAGGTAGGGATGATGGTAGATGAACTCTTTGGCGAGTTTCAGACGGTTATCAAACCTCTTGGAGAGGTCTTTAATAATGTTGTAGGAATTAGCGGTGGCACTATACTTGGAAGCGGTGAAGTAGCTCTTATATTTGATATTCCAAAACTTATAGAGCATAAACTGAGAGAGATAAACTCACATGGAGGTACCTAAGAGTGAATACTTTAGAAAAAGAAGTTGAAGTTATAGAGGGTGATGTTTTAGTAAGCATGACTGATGTAAAGGGTAAGATAACTTATGTAAATGATATATTTTGTCAGACTGCTGGATATACAAGAGAGGAGATACTTGGAAAACCTCACAATATTGTAAGACATCCAGATATGCCAAAGGTTATTTTTAAAGTTTTATGGGATGCTCTTCTTGATGGAAAGTCAGTAAGTGCATTTGTAAAGAACAAAGTAAATGGTGGTGGATTTTATTGGGTACGAGCTTTTGTAGCTCCCGTTATGGTGAATGGGACTATGTCACATATAATCTCTTATAGACGACGCATTGAAGATTCTCAAAAAGAGGTGCTTAGTTCTTTATATGGGACTTTAGTGGATTATGAGAGAAGACATAGTGTTAAAGAGTCTTATCAGTTTTTTATGGATTTTTTAGATGAGAGGAAGTTAAACTATCGAGAGTTTCTAAACCGTATTAGCGAAAACAAGCAGGTTACAAATGTAGATGCTTTAAACATAGATTTAACACATGCTAAAGTTGATCATCTTATTTTGAGTATAAATATTCAAGAGAGAGTAAAGCGTGGTGAAAAAAACTTTGAAGTGACAAAACCGTGTTGTTGTAAAGTTGGAAAATGGATAGAATCTCTCTCAGGAACATCTATGTCACACTCAAGGGAGTGGAGAGATTTTGTGAGTTCTCATAGTGTTTTTCACAACAGTATGCAATTATATGCAAATGGACAAACTTCCATTTTGGCTCAAGCAAAAGAGGATGAACTCAAAATATATGAGAGTTTACAAAAAGTTATAGATATTACAAAATAAAAAAGGAAAAAATATGGCAAAAATAAAAGAAAAAAAAAGTAGTAGTGAAAAAGATATTGCAGTTATGGTAGATGCGCTACAAGCATTGGTAAATGGTGATTTCAACTGTATGTTAAAGACAAAGAGCTCTAAACTCTCTGATGTTTACAATAAACTTTGTACTCAACTTAGTAGTCTTTATGATGATTCTAAGATGATGCATAAAGCATCTCAAGAGGGAAAACTCGATGTTCGTATTGACACTACAAAATACAATGGTACTTTTTCAGACATTACAGATGGCATAAACTCTAGCATGGACTTAACTGTTGGAAACATAAGAATAGTTGGTGCAGCAATAAGTGACTTAGGACACGGAGAGTTTAATGCTGAAGTAAGTGAGCATATGAGTGGTGATTTTGCTATCTTAAAAGATGGAGTCAATAACTTAAGTGAAAACCTATCCAACCTTATAGAAGATTCAAATATTTTATCAGCTACGGTTGCAAGGGGAGAAACGAAAGTTAGAATCCAAACAAATAAATATGAAAATGACTTTCTAAAATTAACTAATGGTTTAAATACAACTATTGAAACATTTGATAAAGCTTTTGCAGATACAGTTTACGGACTAAATGCCCTCCAAAATGGAGAGTTTAGTGCAAGAATAGAGACAGAGTACCAAGGTGACTTCGATGTAGTTAAACAAGCAGCGAACAACACAGCAGCAAAACTCCAAGAACTTCTTAATAACTACCAAGAAGGATACGCAGAGATAGAGAAAGGAAATGTAAAAGCGAGAGTTACAACTGAGGG
>WFMY01000099.1 GCA_015488855.1 Helicobacteraceae bacterium | reverse complement strand
TGTCACACGCCCCTCAAAAGAGATATTTTTCCCTTTTAGGGCATTTGGATATCCACTCCCATCATATTTTTCATGATGCTCATGTGCTATCTTTGCAGCTATCCCTAAAAGTTTTTTATCTGAATGTTTAAGCATATCATATCCAAGCTGTGCATGGGTTTTCATGATCTCCATCTCTTCAGGAATGAGTCTTCCAGGTTTATTTAGTATAGCATCAGGGATCCCAACTTTCCCTATATCGTGCATGGGAGAAGCTTGTTTGAGCATCTCTGCATCAAACTCATGCATACCACTATAGAGTGCTAAGATCTTAGTGTATTCAGCTACCCTTTTGACATGATTACCAGTTTCTTTAGAGCGCATCTCACCAATGCTACCCATGGTAAAGATGATCTCTTTTTGCGTATCTCGTATATCTTTTGTTAGTTCAATAACCTCTATGATCTTTTCATCATTTTGCGCTTCTAAGTGATCATTTAATTTTTCGAGATTTAGTTTCAGTGCATCTGCCTCTTTTTTACTTGTAATATCTTGGCGTATAGCATGAAAACCAACATGATTACCATCTAGATCATAATCAGCTTCAATGACCGCATCTACCCAATAATAACCACCATCTTTTTTCTTATTTTTTACTTCGCCACGCCAATATTTTTTTATCTTAAGATCATCCCACATCTCTTTAAAAATACTTTTAGGCATATCTGGATGCCTTACTATATTATGTGACTGACCGATGAGTTCCTCTTTCTTGTAAGCACTCATTTGAGCAAAAGCACTACTTACATCAAGAATTTTTCCATTTAAATCTGTTTGAGAATAGATGATATATTTGTCAAAAGTATCTACTAATGTTTCTAGGTCATCTAAATAAAGCGTTGTCTTGTGCAATGAAAATTTTATAAAAGCATATACGATTATGAAACATGTGAACAGTATCAATACCAAATATTGTTGCGGAACTAAAACAAAAATTAAAAATATTACAACAAATGAAATAATCAACAATTTATTTAATAGTTTAAGTTTTTGTGTTATATGTAAATTTTTCATGGCAAAGACTACCACAACAGAGCTAATAAAATTATAAATCTATAAATTTAATCTCATTTAATGACAATTTGTCATATTTTATCTGAGATAGTATAAAAATATGTATAATTTCCATCATTTACTACAAAGGGAAATTATGGCAAAGAAAAAGATACTTTTTGAGTGTCAACACTGTGGACTTACTACTCCAAAATGGATGGGCAAATGTACTAACTGTGGATCTTGGGACTCTCTTGTAGAGCTCACTATGGAGCAACAAGAACATGTTAAAAAAACAAAATCTACAACTTCACAACGCTCAAAGGCACAAAGTATCAACAGTATTAAAGAGGAAGAGGTTTTTAGATTTTCTTCCCAAGATGCGGAGCTAGATACGGTACTTGGTGGTGGGATAGTCCCAGGTTCACTTACTTTGATCGGAGGCAGTCCCGGTGTTGGTAAGTCAACTTTACTGCTAAAAGTTGGTGGAGACATAGCAAAAAATGGACAAAATGTTTTATATGTCACAGGAGAAGAATCAAGTGGACAGATAAAACTACGAGCCAACAGACTCGGTGCCAACCAAGAGAACCTTTACCTACTTAGTGAGATTAGACTTGAACAAGTATTAGTCGAGTTAGAGCATCGCAGATATGACTTTTTGATCATAGATTCTATTCAAACACTTTATTCAGAAGCCATCACTTCAGCACCAGGATCTGTAACACAAGTAAGACAAATAACTTTTGAATTGATGCGTATAGCAAAAGAGAGGGATCTGTCCATATTTATCATAGGTCACATCACAAAAGAAGGCTCTATTGCAGGTCCAAGAGTCTTAGAGCACATGGTAGATACTGTACTGTATTTTGAGGGAGATTCCTCCCAAGAACTACGCATACTCAGGGGCTTTAAAAATCGTTTTGGACCTACAAGCGAGATAGGTGTTTTTGAGATGCGTAGCGAAGGGCTTATCTCTGCTACAAATATCTCATCAAGATTTTTCAACCGTGACTCGACTCAGGCTGGTTCTGCGCTTACTGTAGTCATGGAAGGTTCACGACCTATTATCCTAGAGGTACAAGCACTTGTGAGTGAGTCTCATACTCCAAACTCTAAAAGACAGGCTACTGGGTTTGATAACAACAGATTAAACATGCTTCTTGCACTACTAGAGAGAAAATTAGAAATTCCATTATCTGGTTACGATGTATTTATAAACATCACAGGTGGGATTAAGATAAATGAAACTTCAGCAGACCTAGCCGTTTTAGCTGCAATTATCAGTAGCTTCCGCGAACGCGCAATTTCAAAAAAGACTATATTTTTAGGAGAAGTTTCATTGGTTGGTGATGTTAGAGAGGTATTTGGGCTTGATGTAAGACTCAAAGAAGCAAAAATGCAAAGTATCTCAAAGGTTCTTTTAGCGAAAAAACCACTCGAGAAGACAACGATGAAAACTTTCATTGTTGATGAAGTTACAAAACTTTTAGAATGGTACTAATAATTTAAAATCATTTTTACTATAATAAATGTATAATAAGAATAACAAACTATTTAAAGGGTAAATATTGATTGATGCAGAGTACAGAAGTGAAGAAAGATTCGCAAAACTA
>WFMY01000098.1 GCA_015488855.1 Helicobacteraceae bacterium | reverse complement strand
ATGTATAATGTCCTTTAGAAATAATACCAATCCCCGCTAGGAATCGAAAATTTAAACGAGCATATTGTGGGATAGTACAAGGCAAAAGAGTGTAGGAGCTACTAGTAGCTTCAAACTTTTTTAACGCAGTAATATGCCACAATATGCTCGCCCTTCGGGTAAAAGATAAGCCATCATCTGACTTCGTTAGACTTTCTTGAAGCTACTAGTAGCTCCTACGATAGTCTGCCTTGCAGCTAATAGCTTATCTTTTATTTAAAGTTTCGATTCCTAGCGGGGATTGGTATAATAACATATATAAGGGTAATAAAGTGAAAACAGTAGAAATAAATATACCAAATTATAAAAAATTAGTCATAAAAAATATAGTTCTTGACTATAACGGTACAATAGCTAAAGATGGCATTTTAAAAAAGAGTGTGAAAAAACTTTTACCTCTTTTGAATAAAAAATACACCATTCATGTCATAACAGCCGATACTTTTGGAAGTGTACAAAAAGAACTCTCTGGTTTTGATCTAAAGGTGAAAGTTTTAAAAAGTAAAGATCACACACAAGAAAAAAAAGACTACATCAAGAAGTTAGGGAAAAAATCTTGTATAGCCATTGGCAATGGCAATAATGACGCTCTTATGCTCAAAAGTGCAGGCATAGGCATAGTGATCGTAGGAGATGAGGGTTGTGCATCACAAACTCTAATGCAAAGTGATTTAGTTTGTAAGTCTATAAGTGATGCCTTAGAACTTTTCATAAATACAAAACGACTTATAGCTACTCTTCGTCGGTAAAGATAGCATTTTATGCAACAGCATGTGCTACGTATTTTCCCTTATGAGATTGTGCAATAACATTTTGTTTTATTTTTGTTGAAGAGGTTAAAGGGTTATAACTTACTTGTACAATGGATGCACCCTTTGACTTAAGATATTTTTCAACCGCAATATTGTGTGCTTTATTTCCCCAGTCTTCACCAATAACAAAAACATCAACATTCAACTTTTTACAGTTACTTACATATTCAAGTGTATCATAAGAGACAACATCATCTACACAATCTAATGCTTTTAACATTCGCATTCTCTGCTCAAGTGGAATAATGGGTACATTTCTTTTGTATGAACCTACTACTTCATCTGAAGCTACTCCCACTATAAACTTGTCACCTAAGCTTGCACAATATTCTAACAAGTCCAAATGACCAACATGAACCATATCAAAGGTACCTACAGTATATACTACTTTCATTCAAATTCCTTATATGATTCATGATACCTATTTAAGCTTAAAATAAAGTGCTACTGAAAATTAATTTAATATTAGTTTAAATGCTAAATTATGATATAATAAAATAAAATAAAGTGTAAATATGAAACAACCAACAATCCTCTCTTATGTAAGAGACCTCCCTAACCTATTGTCCCTTTCAGGTCTAGCCTGTACCGTCCTTGCTATCTACTTTAGTATCACAGGTCTTTATGAGGCGGCTATGATAGGAATGGTTTGGGCGGTTGGCTTTGACTGGGCAGATGGCTTAGTTGCTAGAAAGTTAAAAGGTAGAACAGTTACGGACGCAAAATTTGGAGGACAACTTGATGTGCTTATAGATATAGTAAGCTATGGAGTTACCCCTGCGATTTTACTTCTCTCTTATGGAAAGTTTGAGCCACTATTTTTAATTGGGGCTTTTATTATGATAGCTGCTGCTGCAATAAGACTGAGCTATTTTAGCACTTACGGATTAGCGGGTGGGACAAAATACACAGGACTTGCACTAGATAATAACAGTCTTATTTTAGTATCTGTGTTTCTACTCAATGGGCTAGTAAGTCATGATGTTTTTACTATTATCTTGTATGTGAGTGGCGTGATCCTTGCCATCTTAAATGTATCTGAGATTAAGACACCAAAACTTTCAGGTAATCCAAGAAATGTTTACCTACTTGCAGCTTATACTTTAGGCATAACGGCTATTTATGGCTTTCAACTTATATAAAATTAATTAAAAGGCAAATAATGAGAAAAAAAGAAGAATTTTTAAAGATAATGAATTTTAGACACGCTTGTAAAGTATTTGACGAAACTAAAAAAATAAATGATGAAGATATGCACTATATTTTAGAAGTGGCACGAAAATCACCTAGTTCATTTGGTATGGAAGCTTGGAAGTTTTTGGTGATTACTAATGATGCATTAAGAGAAAAACTAAGACCACTTTGCTGGGACCAAGCACAGATTACAACATGTTCACATTTGGTAGTTGTATTAGCTGGAATCGAAAGCTTAAAAGTAGAGAGTGGAGCAGTTGGTTCACAACTCATGCGTCGCAATCTAGCACAAGAAAAGTTAGATGCTTATATAGGACTTTATTCTTCACACCTAAGTGATGTCTTAAATGATGATGATAAAATATACCAATGGAGTGCAAGACAAACCTATATAGCTGCGGCAAATATGATGAGTGCAGCAGCTGCTATTGAGGTTGATTCTTGTCCGATAGAGGGTTTTGAAAAGGAGAAGGTAGAAAAAGTTTTAGAACTTGATACGACTAAATATCAAGTATCTATGATGCTGCCTTTTGGATATAGAATAAATGAGCAGCCTAAACAACTTCGTTCAAGTTTTGAGAGTGTTGTAGAATTTATCAAATAAATTTTGTAACTCATAAGTAATAATACCAATAAAAAACAGGAATTAAAAGTGAAAATTACTCCAAGCATTGTACTTCAAAACAAAACTATCCATTATAAACTTGCCTTGAAAAAAACAAATAATAATGATTGCCTTAAAACCCTTAAAGGGTGACTTGCACATGCACTCAACCTACTCAGATGGAAGAACAATACCTTTTTCTATGGTGCTAGCTTCACTAGATGCCGGTATGGACTTTGTGAGTGTAACCGACCATGATACATACAAAGGTTCACTTAACGCCATAGAAAAAGTAAAGAAAAATGCTAAAAATCAGGTTAGTGTTTATGAAAAGATTTAAATCCATTATGATATAATCTCTCTTTATTTTAAAGTAAGTCATAAAAGGATGTACTGATGGTATTACTTGCAGGACCATGTGTCATTGAAAGTGAAGAAAATATTTTAAAAATAGCTAAGGCACTTATGCCTTACCATGAAGATGAGTCGATAGATTTTTATTTCAAAGCTAGTTTTGATAAAGCAAATCGTACATCTTTAGAAAGCTTTCGTGGGCTTGGCATCGATGAGGGTTTACGCATCTTGCAAAAGGTTAAAGATGAGTTTGGTTACAAAATCGTTACTGATGTACATGAGTCAACACAAGTTGCTCAAGTAGCAGAGGTTGTAGATATGTTACAGATTCCTGCTTTTTTATGTAGGCAAACGGACTTACTTGTCGCTTGTGCAAAAACAGAGTGTAAGATAAACATCAAAAAAGGTCAGTTCCTTGGTGGTGATGCTATGCTTTACCCAGTTTTAAAAGTTTTACAAACTAGAGGGTGTTCTGAAGCTACTTATGAAAACTCAAAAAAACATGGAGTCTATCTTTGTGAGAGAGGAAACTCTTTTGGCTATGGTAACATGGTGGTAGATATGCGTAACTTAGTGACTATGAGAGAGTTCGCACCAGTTATCTTTGATGCTACGCATTCAGTGCAGATGCCAACTGCAAAAGATGGTAAAACTGGTGGCGATAGCTCGATGGTACCATATCTTGCGAGTGGTGCAGCCGCAGTAGGAGTTGATGGTTTCTTTATGGAGACACATTTTGACCCAAGTAT
>WFMY01000097.1 GCA_015488855.1 Helicobacteraceae bacterium | reverse complement strand
TCTTTCTCTTTTTCCATCTTCTCTAAAATATCTTTATAATCATAGATAGACTCAACATAACGAACAGGTTCACTTCCTCTTGCATAACCGTATTTTACTGTACGGTAATATCTTTTTTGGGAAAGCAGTGGCAGTGTAACTTTCAAATCTGACCAGATATTTTCATTGAGACCAAACTTTTTTGCTAATTTTCTCGCATCTCTTACATGCCCCATCCCAATGTTATACGCAGCTAATGCAAATTTAAGTCTGTCTTCTCCCTCTACCTCTTTTGGAACATAACGCAACATTTGTTTGAGATGTCTTGTTCCACCCATCACACTCTGTTTGGGTGAGAGTCTATTTTTTACACCTAACATTTTTGCTGTTGAGAGGGTGAGCATCATAAGACCACGCACCCCTGTAAAGCTTTTTGCTCGTGGATTCCAGTGAGATTCTTGGTAGGATTGAGCTGCGATGAGTTCCCAAGATAGATCATACTTCTTAGCTGCTTGTTTAAAATATCTTTCATATTTGTAAAGTCTTGATTTGATTCGCTTATAGAACATTTTTGTATCATAATAATCAAAAAATAAAATATAACTATAGTAATGATCTTTTAAAGCCGCCATTTTTCCGCTCTGGTTAAAACTATTGAGCCATGAGTACATATCTGCTTCTAATTCTTTAGAGTTTGGTGTCAATACCCAAGCAAGCTGTTCTCTGTCTCCTATAGTAAAAGCTAAAGCCAAATCTGTAAAATAGCGTAAATTTAAAGAGTAGATATGCGAATCTGCTATAGTACAATCAATCTTATGAGATGCCACTTGCTCTAGAAGTTCTTCAGTAGAGTATTCAGAAGTATAAGTCGCATTTATCTCGTTACCCTCAGCTATAAGTCTCTCAATGGTTTCACTATAGCTTGTATCTTTTCCAACCGTGATTTTAAGTCCAACTAAGTCCTCTTCATCTCTAGGAAATTTACCGCTCCCTATCATCCCTCTATAGCAGATAACTTGTTGCTGTACTTCATAGTATGAGGGTCCAAAATTAAACTCTTTTGTTCTGTGAGGAGTTTTGGTAAGAGATGCAGATATGATATTGTATTTTGGGTCTTTACTCAGATGAACAGCTTCTTGAGTGGTGTTGACTGTCGTAATATTTAATTCTACACCTAAATGTGCGGCATACTCAGTTAAAAGGTCATATTCAAAGCCCTGTGGTCCATCTACTCCCAAATAATATGTTGTTGGAGAGTTAAGTAAGACAACATTAAGTGTTTTACTTTTTTTTATTTTACTTAGTAGGGAAGGTGTTTCTATTTTATGCCCTGGTTTATAAGCACTATGACTCAACCAACCAAAAATAAAAAATGAGATTGGAAATAATATAAATAAAACGAATTTTATCCGTTTTCTAAGACTCATTAATTTTTTCATAAGTATCAGTGTACTACATTCATCTTATGCAAATATAAAACGATTCGCTCCATTGTGATATTCATAAGCCAAAACCTGTCCATGAGATTTCAAAATACTATCAACAAGGTAAAGACCCAAACCAAAACTATTTTTTGCTGGATTCTCTTTTGTAAAAGGTTCTATATAATACTTTAAGGGTTGAGACAGGCGTTTGCCTTTTGTATCAAAACACAATTCACCATCAACCATACTGATATAAATTATCTCATCTTCTGAGTACTTCATCCCATTATCTATCATATTTTTAATAGCTGTTGCATAAGGTCTATAATTTACATTCAACTTTACACTCGCGTCCACTTTGACAAATACATGCATCTTATCAACCATAGCCATATCTATAGCACCATCAATCAAGTCCACTAAACGGTACTCGTCAAACTCTGTTTTATCAACAAGGCTTGTCACCTCTTCAATGAGTGCAAATTCATTCACAAGAGACTCTAATCTACTAAATATAGAGCTAAAACGCTCCCTTTGTTTTGATGTGCTTAACATCTGTGTAGCGATAGTTCCTTTGGCAATAGGAGTTTTCAATTCGTGCATAATATTTCTTAAAAAGAGAGTTCGAGACTCTAAGATTGTATTAATTTTTTCTTTTGTGGATTCTAACTCATTGGCAACAGAAGCTATCTCATCACTACCATTGACCTTAAAAGAAACATCCATATCTCCATCACCATAGTGTGCAATTTTCCTACGAAGTAAAATCAGCGGACGGAGCTTATTTAAGATAAGAAAAAATGAGATACTCATGATAAGAATGACTGTAGAGTAGGCATAAAGTACACTAAAGTATTTATACGGTTTTAATTCTTCATCCTCAACAAGGATAGAACCCTCTTGAGTCATTATATAAAAATAGATATGTTTTTGAAGCTCAAACATAGTTACTTCTATATTATTAATCACTTTTTGAGTGTAAAAACCATTGGCATTAAACATAAGCTCGTTTTCAATATTTTTAAAACCTATTTTTTTAAGAATTTTAGCATTTGCAATCATCTCTTTAATAGTTTTTTTATGCTCAATTTGAAGTTTATACATTGCAAGACTAACATCAAGCATCACTGTAGAACTTTTGTCTTGGAGATGCTCTGTATAAAGTTGTACAATGATAGCATGTTTATTGAATATGTGATCTATATATTGCTCTTTATTTAGCTTAAAAAACTCAAAAAAAACGACACTAACACTTACAAACGAGACGACTAAAGCAAAGAGTACAGTAAGAAAGACTCCATTCTTTGCCATTATTTTAATAGTTTATACCCAACGCCACGCACTGACTCTATGAGTGTTTTATCCCCTAGTTTATTACGAATTCTTCCCACCATCACATCTATACTTTTGTTTGAGGAGTCTTCATTGATAGCATTTACATTGTGAATCAAATCTTCACGAGACACAACTAAACCTTGTTTTTGAATCATATACGAGAGGATTCCAAATTCTGCATTTGTAAGCTCAATATTACGATTTTTGTAAGTGATATTCATAGCAGATTTATCACATCTAAAATCAGATTTTGATTCCTCTTTTGCCTCCACCTTTGCTGC
>WFMY01000096.1 GCA_015488855.1 Helicobacteraceae bacterium | reverse complement strand
GCTTCAATATCAGAACTAAAAAGCTACAAATTTATCTGTATGAATACTGGTATTGAATGCTAAGGTATTGATTACCATCTCAATATAGTTAGAAAACTCTCACTAGAAAAAGTAGCATAAAGATATAACAAGTACGAGAGACTGTGAATTTAGTCCATTTTACCCCTGATTTAGCCTAAATCCTCAACTCAAATTTTTAAATATTTCATCTTTTTTGAGATGTTTTGTAAAAACAGAAATATCACATTAACCAACTTCTAAAGCTATTTAGCTATAATACTCCACTTAATTTTATAAGGTAAATTATATGGATTTAGTTCTTGGTTCAACAACCGCACTCATCACCCCATTTAAAAATGGAAAATTAGACGAACAAACTTATGCGGCTCTCATCAAAAGACAGATAGACAATGGCATGGATGCAGTATGTCCTGTCGGAACAACTGGGGAGAGTGCTACACTCACACCAGATGAAGATATCCGTTGTATGGAGATAGCTGTAGAGGTTTGTAAAGGTACAAACGCTAAAGTTTTAGCAGGTGCAGGAAGTAACTCAACTTCCGAAGCGATAAATACTGCTAAACGCGCAGAGGCTTGTGGTGTTGATGCGATATTTTCAGTCTCACCTTACTATAACAAACCATCCCAAGAGGGACTCTACCAACACTATAAAACCATCGCAGAATCTGTACCTGATTTGCCTTTCATGCTTTACAATGTACCAGGTCGCACAGCTACTGACATCTCTGTAGAAACTACTATTCGACTCTTTGATGATGTTGAGAGCATCTACGGTGTTAAAGAGGCTACTGGAAGCTTAGAGCGTGTAGTAGAGCTCCTTTCACTTCGCCCAGACCTCAAAGTCTTTTCAGGTGATGATGCCATCGACTACCCCATCCTTGCAAACGGTGGTGCGGGTATTACTTCTGTGACATCAAACCTTATGCCAGACCTCAAAAGTGAGTTAGTAAGACTAGCTCTTGCTGGCGATTTTGCAGGGGCAAAAATACTCAATGACAAACTTTATCCTCTTAACTCGGTAATGTTCTGTGAAGCGAACCCTATGCCTATCAAAGCTGCTATGTATATTGCTGGACTCATAGATACACTAGAGTATAGACTTCCACTTGTAGCTCCATCTAAAGAGAGCATGAAAAAGATAGAACAAGTGATGAAAAACTACGAAATAAAAGGATTGTAAAATGACAGAAAAAACAATGACAGGCAAGACACTTTTTGTAAGTGGTGGAACAAGAGGGATTGGCAAAGCTATCGTTTATGCTTTTGCCGAGCGTGGTTGTGATGTAGCATTTACTTATGCTTCAAGCACAGATACTGCCCAAGAAATTATAGCAGAAATTGAGTCTAAGTATGGCATCAAATCTCGTGCTTATAGACTTGATATACTAGAGCCTACAACATATAAAGATGTATTTACTGCCTTTGATGCGGACTTTGATTCACTTGACTTTTTCATCTCAAATGCTATCATCTCTGGTCGTTCTGTTGTTGGTGGTTTTGCTCCATTTATGAGACTTAAACCAAAAGGTCTTACAAACATCTACACTGCAACAGTATCAGCTTTTGTTGTTGGAGCCCAAGAAGCTACAAAGCGTATTGAAAAAGGTGGCAAAGGTGGAAGCATCATCTCTATGAGCTCTACTGGAAATCTTGTTTACACGCCGAACTACTCTGGTCATGGAACAAACAAAGCAGCAGTTGAAACTATGGTTCGTTACGCTGCAGCTGAACTTGGCGAGAAAAACATCCGTGTCAATGCAGTCTCAGGTGGACCAATAGACACAGATGCGCTTAAAGCATTCCCGAACTATGAAGAGGTAAAAGCTGAAGTTGTCAAACGCTCTCCACTCTCTCGCATGGGTGAGCCTACAGACTTAACTGGTGCATGTCTTTTCTTATGTGGAGATGAATCATCATGGCTTACAGGTCAAACCATTGTTGTTGATGGTGGAACAACTTTCCAATAGATAAAGAGGTTTTTTTGTTCAATCTACCAAATACTTTAGCATTTTTACGCATACTCTTAGCACCACTCCTTTTTTGGGTTATCTTAAATCCTGAGTGGTTTACTGAGAGGGGTTATCATGTAACATGGAACTATTATGCAGCAGCACTCCTTTTTGTTTTAGCCGCGATAACAGACTTTTTTGATGGCTATATCGCAAGAGAGTGGGATCAGATGACACTTCTTGGTGGCATCATAGACCCACTCGCAGACAAGATGCTTACCCTTGCTGGCTTTTTAGGACTTATGGTGATAGGTGTTGCCTCCGCTTGGGCTATCTATATCATCATTGTTCGTGAACTTTTCATTACAGGCTTACGCACAGTTGCCGTAACAGAGGGTTTAGATGTCAAAGCATCTCTTGCTGGTAAGGTAAAGACAGTTGTTCAGATGTTTGCTATCGGCTTTCTCATCATGCGATGGGACTATGGTACAGAGATATTATGGTTTGCAGCATTTTTAACAGTATACTCAGGACTTGAGTATCTATGGGGGTTTAGAAAAGAACTCCTTAAACATGAATTGGATCAATTTTAATGAGTATTTTAGTTTCCCTTTTAGTCCTCTCGGCACTTATATTTTTTCATGAGTTAGGACACTTCAGCGCAGCAAAGCTGATGGGTGTCTTCGTAGAAGTATTTAGCATAGGTTTTGGTAAAAAACTTTTCACATTTGAGAGATGGGGTACACAATGGAGTATCTCTGCAATCCCCCTCGGTGGCTATGTAAAGATGAAAGGGCAAGATGACTCTGACCCGACAAAAAGAAGTTCTGATGCAGATAGTTATAACTCGAAAACACCTATACAAAGAATCTTTATCTTACTTGCTGGTCCTTTTGCTAACTTTATCTTAGCTTTTTTTCTCTACTTTGTTATTGCCCTTGGTGGACCTCAGATACTTTCTCCTGTAATAGGTAAAGTGGTTCAAGGCTCCCCAGCTATGCAAGCTGGTCTGCATACAAATGATGTAGTCAAATCTATCAATAATGTAAAGATAACTACATGGAAAGAGATGGCGAAGCAGATTCAGGTCTCACAAGGGACACTTGACTTTACAGTCCAAAGAGATGGTTTCTTAGAGCATATCCTCCTCACCCCAAAAGTATCTCAATCAACCAATATGTTCAATGAAGTGATACAAAAGAAGATGATAGGAGTTGGAAGTGCTGGGGTGTCTCACAAGCTTGATTTAGCTGTTACAGATACTTTTTCTTATGCGTATGAACAAACTTTATTTGCTTCAACAATGATTTTTACAGGACTCAAAAAACTTATCCTTGGAGAGGTGGAGTCAAAAGAGCTAGGTGGTGTGATAAGCATCGTCAAACTCACATCAGATGCAACAGCAGCAGGCTGGATGAGTGTACTCTTTTTTGCAGCCCTTATCTCTGTCAACTTAGGTGTGCTCAACCTTCTCCCTATTCCAGCTCTTGATGGTGGGCATATCATGTTTAACCTCTATGAGCTCATAACTAGACGCGCTCCAAGTGAAGCGGTGCTCATCAATCTTACCATAGCAGGTTGGGTTGTACTTTTTGGACTGATGGGATTGGGCTTATACAACGATATCAATAGGTTAATTGGATGAATAATTTAGAATATAAGATATATATAGATGATGTGATTCGCAGAGTTGAGAAAGCTCGCATTAAAGTGAGTGCCCATCACATAGTAAAGATTATAGCTGTGAGTAAATACTCTACAAGTGATGCGATAAACAAGCTCTACAACATAGGGCAACGAGCCTTTGGGGAAAACAAGGTTCAAGACCTTAAACTCAAGTCAAAAGAGCTTGAAGAGTTACCGCTAGAGTGGCATTTTATCGGTAATCTTCAAAAGAACAAAATTAACAATCTCTTAGATATTGACCCTACCCTCTTTCATGGACTTGACTCTCTTAAACTGGCACTTGAGCTTCAAAAAAAACTTTTCACAAGAGATATGACTTTAGATGCTCTCTTACAGATAAACTCTGCAAATGAGCTAGCAAAGAGTGGTGTAAGCATAGATGATGCACTCAATATCTACGAGAAGATAACTCAAGAGTGTCCAAATATCAATCTTCGCGGTGTTATGAGCATCGGTGCACATTCTGATGATGAAACACTTATCAAAGAGAGTTTTATCAAAACTCACAATATCTACAAACAACTCAAAAATGCAGATATTTGTTCTATGGGTATGAGTGGAGATTTTGAACTCGCTATAGAGTGTGGCTCAAATATGGTAAGACTTGGCTCAATTATGTTTCCTAAAGAGACAACTTAAACTTATCTCCCTCCCAAGTCACTAGATATTTAACTCAACCGCCTCAAATTCATCATCAAGATTTTTCTTAAATCTATAGTATTTGATATGGTCTGGTTTAGAGTATGTTGGTTCTGGTGTTACAAATACTATTCCAAAGCCTTTTGAGTTTGCGAACTCTCTGAGGCGTTCTTGATTTGCACTATGCAGACGAGAAACTTCATCTACTATGAGGAAAAATGGTGTATCATCCTCTTTGACAAAGAGCTTGAGGATGGAGATAGCTATGGCGATTTTGAGGAGGATACTCCCCCCTGTTGAACTTTCATTTTTAAGTTGTGCTACTTGGCTGACATGTTTTCCGTTTTCATTGAACGAAAGACTCAAGTCTAAGGTATCACGTAAGGAGATAGCACTCCCTTTGAGTTCCCCTTTTATCATTGCGAACTTATCTTCAAGAGAGTCCAGCTCATCCATCACATCTTTTTTATCATAAAAGAGAGAGCCTTCACTGAGTAATGAGCTAAGGTTAGATACATTTGCTTCTAAATCTT
>WFMY01000095.1 GCA_015488855.1 Helicobacteraceae bacterium | reverse complement strand
CTCATAGGTGCATCACTTGTTGCAAAGTCTGAAAACATCATCGTTTTTATTAAACTTGGTATACTTATCATCTTTGCTATAGCTGCACTTTTTACTATTCAACCAGAACTTTTAAGCCTCAATAAAATGCCACCCATAAACGGAATGGTCTTTGCCATAGGAATCACATTTTTTGCTTACCAAGGTTTTAGTGTCATTACAAACACTGTTGAAGATATGCAAGACCCTCAAACTACTATGCTCAAAGCGATGTTTTATGCCATCCTTATTGTAACTGTGTTATATGTCTTAACTAGTCTAGCTGTTTTAGGAAATCTTCCGCTAGAAAGAATCATAGAGACAAAAGATTATGCACTTGCAGAGGCAGCTAAACCTCTCTTTGGTGAATGGGGATTTAAGATAATGTCTGTAACTGCCCTCCTCGCAACTGCATCAGCGATTAACGCTACTCTTTACGCTGTCACTGAGATAGGATATACTATGGCAAAGGATGGAAATCTTCCAGAAGTATATGAGTATCATGTCTTTAATTCTTACGAGGGGCTTATAGTAAGTGCCTTAATTATCACTCCGCTTATTATCTTTTTTAACATCTCAGAGATTACTACCGTTGCTGCTATTGTGATGCTTTTAGTCCAAGGCACTACACATATTGCCCACCTTAAAGTTCTTAAAAATACGGGTGCTAAACTTTGGGTAATACTCCTTGCAATAATCGCTATGTTTGTAGTTGCCCTACTTACACTTTACTCTACATATAAAACGATGCCAGAAATTATATATTATTTACTTGCTACATTTTTGATGGCGTTTGTCATAGAAATTTTACTGCGTTTCATCAAACAAAGAACACTAAAAAAACAATCCACACCAAGTTATATCCATGAGTAGTGAATACTACAGCTCCTTACTTAGCTTTTTTTTAATTTTAGGGGCACTTGTTTTTTTAGTTTTTTTAGTTTTTCATCTTTATAAACGCAATCAGATTAAAAGAATCTCCTCGCTCCCTTTTCCTCCAGAATACAGGGATATTTTACAGAAAATACCACTTTTTCAACAACTCAATCCACAAGAACAGGAGAAGATCTCACACTCTATTCTTATCTTTATCAATACAAAAGATTTTATTGGGGTGTCACTCAAACTTACTGATGAGATAAAGCTTATCGTTGCCTTTCATGCTTGCTTATTGTTAGTGCATCTTGACATATCTCAATGTTATGAAAATCTCTCCACTATTGTAGTCTATCCTAATGCAGTCATTGCAAAACAAGTAAACAACAATGGTGGCATCTACACAAAAGGAGCTTTTTTATTGGAGGGGCAATCCTCCAGTGATACAGTAGTTCTTTCTTGGAGTGATGCAAAAAAAGATGCTTACCATCTCCAAAGAGATAATGTCATCATTCATGAATTTGCTCATGAGATTGACTTTTTAAATGGAGTTGCAAATGGAACACCCCCTCTGCCCTATTCAAAATACCATGAATGGGCACAAGTCCTCTCCCATTATTTTGACAGACTCCAAGAGGTGACTTTAAAAAATAGAGATTGGGGTAAATATAAACTCATTGGGGAATACGCAGCGACCAATGAGGCAGAGTTTTTTGCTGTGATAAGTGAACGCTATTTTGAAAACCCAAAAGTACTTAAAAAGCATTTCCCTGCACTTTATAATGAATTGGAAGATTTTTATAAAATGCATAAAGATAAAATATAAAAAAAGGAATATACCATGAGTGAAAATATCAAACATTATGATTTAGTAATCATAGGAGCTGGACCAGCAGGAACACCAGTAGCTATTGAGTACGCAAAACTCAACAAAGATAAAAAAGTAGCACTTATTGATGCAGCAGGAAAACTTGGAGGAGAGTGTCTCTTTGAAGGGTGTATCCCCTCTAAAATCATGGAAGCAAGTGCAAAGCAGATAGAGGCCCTAAAAGATTTAAAAGAGTTTGGCATTACACTTGATGATGCACACTATTCGCTTGTTTGGGAAAAAATAAAAAAAAGAAAAGATGGTATTCTTAACAAAAGAAAAGATGCATCTCAAGATATAGTCGATGAACTTGACAATATTGATCTTATCAAGGCAAATGCACACTTTACATCTAAAGATACTCTTGAGTGCATCTTAGAAGATAAGAAGAAGGAGTTACACTTTTCCAAGGCAATCGTAGGAACAGGCTCACATAGTTTCATACCAAAATATACAGGGAGTGGTGCAGATAAAATCTGGACAAATAGTGACTTTTTTGAAAAGATGCAACTCCCACAAAGTCTCGCTATCATAGGGACAGGTGCTATTGCTATAGAGTTTGCTATGATTCTTTCCTCGCTTGGAGTTGAGATTCACCTCTTTGGAAGAAAAAATAGGATTTTAGAAAATATTGATGTAAGGGCAGCAAAATATCTCTTTTACAAGTTAGAAAAAAACCCAAAAGTAACACTCCATCTCTCCTCAAACATCTCTGTAGTTGATTATGCTGATGAACAGTTTGAAATTAATTTCACACAAGAAGATAATGAACAAAAGATATTTACAACAAGAGTGCTTAGCGCTGCAGGAAGAGTAGCCAACATTGAGCATTTGAACTTAGAAAAAGCGGGTGTAAACTTTTCGCACAAAGGCATCATAGTCTCAAAACATCTCCAAACTTCAAACCCTAATATCTATGCAAATGGAGATGTAGTAGATGGTTTCCCAAAATTTGCCCACACCGCACAGTATGGAGCCCACACACTTGCACAAAACCTTTTCTTAGAGCATAACTACTTCTCAGTAGATTATGACATCAACTCATGGGTACTCTTTAGCATGCCAAATGTTGCTATGGCTGGGATAAGTGAGGAAGAAGCTAAAGAGAGAGCTATAGATATTATAGTAGATAGTTTTGAATTTAATACCGAAGCAAAATCACAGATAGAAAATGAAGATTATGGATTTTTAAAATATATAGTCGATAAAAAATCAAATCGTATCATAGGCATCTCTGTTATGCACGCTGAGGCTCAAACTATGGGTGGAGAAGCTGCTCTCATTGTCGCTAACAAACTTACCCTTAAAGATATTATTGGCTCTATTCATCCACATCCTACCATCTCTGAAGCCTACATCATGCTTGCAAAAAAGATAATGGGTGATATAATGCTTAAAAAACTACAAAATCCAGTTGTGAAAACACTCGTTAAGATAGAGCGCTGGCTATAAGGAAAACAAGATGCAAGATGTAACAGAATCAATAATTTTCGGCTTTAAGGAGATACTGAACTATCATACAATGAAGTTGGTTTTTTTAATAGGGGTAACAGTGACACTTTTCTGGTCTGCTATTGGCTTTTTTTTATGGGATACACTCATAGGGATTAGTAGCTCTCTCATAGACTTAGTACCTTTTTCGATGATTCGCTCAAATAGTGCATGGATGCTTGAATCCCTACTTTGGTTATTTTTAGTCATAGTTACTTTTGCACTCATCCTAGTTTTTTTTGGAAATATGATTTTAGAGAAAGTCTCTAAAGAAAAATATAGTTCATTCTCACTAGGAATTATCTTTTTAAGTGCTACTTTTTGGGCAGTCATTGGATTTTTCAATGCAGGAGTTCTGCATCAAAAACTACTCCAACTGCTTAACTGGCTACCATTTGAAACCGTAGAAGCTACAATGTCCTATCTCCTAGGATTTTACTTTATATATAGTGGTATTATTATCACTATGCTTTTTGTAACAAGCTTTTTTAGTGAACATCTCCTTATAAAGCTTAGTAAAAAGAACTTCCCTTATGAGGTACTTTTGGAAGAGAATGAGTTTAAAACAAGTAAAAAAAGAGTTGTAGATATCGCTATCTATGCAGCTATCTCAATCCTTGCATTTCCTCTACTCTTCATCCCTGTCCTTAACTTCATAGTGCAAATTACTCTGTGGGTTTGGCTTATCAAAGATACTTTTGTAGAGGATGCACAAGCACTTCTTATTGCACAAGAAAACAGTGAAAAACTCACGCAATACAAAAAAAGTTTTTTTATCATAAGTGGCGTAACAGCTCTTTTTAACTTTCTTCCACTCTTTAATATTTTCGGACCATTTTTTGGTGAGATAACTATGTTTTACTATATCAAGCAGATTAAAAGTAAGTTATAATACCAATCAAATAATAATTTTGAAATTCTTATTCCAAATAAGCTAAAACAAGAAAAGAAAACAACGGAGATCCGAAACCCTAAGGAAGTTAGGATTGTTTATAGAGAGAGACTTATCTCTTTATCCGAAAACTATTCCTGCCCAAACACCAAAGAAGAGTGTTCCTACTGCTAAAATCGCTTGTGAAGCTAATGGTAAGTGTAATTCTACTAATTTAGTTTTAAAACTGCCCTCATCAAAGTAGATAGATTTGATAATCCAAGCATAGTAT
>WFMY01000094.1 GCA_015488855.1 Helicobacteraceae bacterium | reverse complement strand
GCCATCCTCTACAAAATTAATTCTTGTAACTTTAGAAAAGTTTGTATCCATTTGATTAAATGTTAGCTCTGTCGTCTGCTCACTTCTTAATGTTTTATATTCTTGTTCTGCTATTGTTATCCCACTTCCTGTGTATATTACTGGTGTTGGTGTGCCCGTTGCTCCCATAAATTTTTCCTTTTTATGTAAAATTCTATTTTTTCGAAGAATGATCAATCTTTTATACATTATTTATAAAATTATTATGTAGAAAATACTATCAAACATTAAAGAATGTTCAATTATTCAATTCTATAAAGATTGTAAGAGAGTTCCTACTTCATATAAGGACAAGCTTGTCCTTATATTTATCGGGGTTCATAACTAACCCTTTATTAACTAGTTCACTTAATCTTAAGTAAACATCATTGACTACATTTTTCTTCTAAGATGATTTTAACGAAGCTAAAAACTTTTTATATATGTTTAACGAACTATTTATATCAGCATTTATTTTGATGCTTTCCTATGAACAAATAAACTACGATTTATTCATTTACCTTTGTAGCATCTATAGCTTTCATTGGTATTCTTTAATGTTGATTACTTCATTTATATATAAAGAAGAAAATTAAACAAAATAAAAAATTTAAACATTTTTTACGCATAACTCTTAAAATTAAGCATATTTTCATAGATGTTTAAATCTACTGCTATCTTGTTGTATTTTTACTCTGTGAATATATTTTTCTAACAATGGTGCAGAAAAATTTTTTATTCTTTTGGAGCGGAAGTCCAATTTGTTTTGACTATGTATGCAAGTGCTCCTAGTATTGCTGTGTAAATAGCACCAATTCCTATGTCACCAAGTCCTTTAACACTTGCTATAAAATTGGGTTGTACGATAAACCAACTCAAATACATAAAAAAAGCAATAACAACATATCTGCCGACTAGCTTTATGTCACTTCTTGTCACCTGCGAACTCCGTGTTGTACTTTTTGATTTCATTATTAAGATAATCGTTAGTCTCTAATAACTTAGCATTTTCTTTCTTAAGTATTTCGTAATTAGATACTAGCTTTTTGAACTCTTCGAGTGGTAGTTGCACTTGATTTCCTACTGTTGTGGTTTTTAGCGTATTTGTCATTTTATTACCTTGTATTTTAATTTTAATGGTTGTAATTTAGTAGCATTAACCTCTAAAGTCTGTAATTTAGGACATTTGGTATGAATATAAACAGTTTTAACAACTACTCTAGGAGTTTGTGAACATCCGCTAAAGAGTGATGCTGTGAGTACCAATAGTGCTATTAACGTCAATATGTTTTTTAACATCATTTATCCTTTTTTGTATTTGTTTTTTAATTTGCTTTTCTTTAGTTACAAATACTTTATTTTTAGTATTAACTTTTTGTACTATCAATTTAGTATGCAAATTGTTTATTTTTACCTTCTGAACTACTGCTTTATTTTGTAGTTGAATAATTTGAATATTCTTACTATTCATTTTGTAGTAATAAAATCCAAATAATCCAGCAATAGCCAATCCGATGGCACCAAAGAGTAATAATTTTCTTCCCATAAATAATCCAAGCATTTATATATCCTTATATTGGTTGTCTCACCTGTAATGATGAAGGTGTAGCATATCCACTCCAGTCTGCGGTAGTTACATGGAGTTGCAACATCCAGTTACCCTCCACATCTATGTCCCCTGACTGCAACACATATTCTATCTTAGTAGTTTGCGGTATTGGAGTAGCTACCCAAGCTTTAGTAACGCCTGACGGGTTCTTAGCGTTGACATGAGCCTTGGTTACTAATGAACTATCTATGCCGATATCAAATTGTAACCTAGTTCCAATATCCCCTATAAACAATGGATTTGTCTGCATTATATCTCCTCTATAATTAAATCAGTTTTAAATGTTATTATACCGTATGCTTTAGCGACTAAAGCTATGCTTTGTGTGGTATTTGCTTTATTTATTATATTTTTTGTTATACTATTAACATAGTTTACTTCTTTTGTTAATGTATTATGAAATATTAGAGTCAAATAGCACCTCCTTTGTTATTTTAGTTACAAATTTTAATACTTCGGCATAGATAAGTTTAATACCACCCATACCATTGGTTAATAAACCACCACCTTTTCCCATACCTTTAGTTATCATACTGGAACTCTATCATATACTGAGGTTTCTGTTGGATTTCCTGATTTGTCAAATAAGTTAAACTTCTTTAAGACTGAATTGTCACGCTTGTAGAATATCATTTGATTATTTATTATTTCCCACCTACCAATTGTTGCATCCATTAAATTGTTAATAATTG